>NZ_JAPTNK010000021.1:0-72806 GCF_026891775.1 Brevibacillus halotolerans | reverse complement strand
AGACGATGAGGTTGATAGGTTCGGTGTGGAAGTGCAGTAATGCATGGAGCTGACGAATACTAATCGGTCGAGGACTTATCCACATTGCCTTTATGCTGACTTCATTATCTAGTTTTGAAAGAACAATATGGCGGTGTAGCTCAGCTGGCTAGAGCGCTCGGTTCATACCCGAAAGGTCGGGGGTTCGACTCCCTCCGCCGCTACCATTACAATTACAAGGCCCGTTGGTGAAGCGGTTTAACACAGCAGCCTTTCACGCTGTCATACAGGGGTTCGAATCCCCTACGGGTCACCATTTATTTGGAGGATTAGCTCAGCTGGGAGAGCATCTGCCTTACAAGCAGAGGGTCGGCGGTTCGATCCCGTCATCCTCCACCATTTTTATTTTCCCATTATCGCGGGGTGGAGCAGCTCGGTAGCTCGTCGGGCTCATAACCCGAAGGTCGCAGGTTCAAATCCTGTCCCCGCAACCAAAGTATGGAGCTGTGGTGAAGTTGGAGTTCACGCCGGTCTGTCACACCGGAGGTCGCGGGTTCGAGTCCCGTCAGCTCCGCCATTTTTAATTGAATAGGCTGTTGGTTATATTAAAAATGCCGGTGTAGCTCAATTGGTAGAGCACCTGACTTGTAATCAGGGGGTTGTGGGTTCAAGTCCTATCGCCGGCACCATTTTTATTGGGGTATAGCCAAGCGGTAAGGCAACGGACTTTGACTCCGTCATTCTCAGGTTCAAATCCTGATACCCCAGCCATTATATGAGCCATTAGCTCAGTTGGTAGAGCATCTGACTTTTAATCAGAGGGTCGAAGGTTCGAGTCCTTCATGGCTCACCACTTTTTTTATTTAGCGGTCATTATTGGTTTGAAAGACGAACTAGGTTGAGATTAAAGTGGTATATAGGTAACAAAAGCTTTAAGCAAATCATACAAAACATGTGCGGACGTAGCTCAATTGGTAGAGCGTCGCCTTGCCAAGGCGAAGGTCGCGGGTTCGAGACCCGTCGTCCGCTCCATATATTATGTGCCCTTAGCTCAGCTGGATAGAGCGTTTGACTACGAATCAAAAGGTCGGGAGTTCGAATCTCTCAGGGCACGCCATTACGCGGGTGTAGTTCAATGGTAGAACTCCAGCCTTCCAAGCTGGTCGCGTGGGTTCGATTCCCATCACCCGCTCCATAGCAAAAAGTCTTGTGAAGCAAGGCTTTTTTTATTTTTCGAGATACTTAGCGTATCATCTTAATTGTTGCCAGAAGTGGGGACGGAAATTTTTTCAATAAAGTGAGTCGAGCTGTTATGATTCACGTATAGGGTTTACTGGCATGGTTGGATGCAGAAAAATTATATCTTTATGTGAATAAATATTAAACCCTGTTATTGGGTATCTTCTTCATAAGTAGAACACGTGAGAACGCCTGTCTCGTTTGAGAGGGGCGTTCTTTTATACCAAAATCTAAAACAGAGCAAGACTTTGACAAATGAATTGGTGCTTCATAAATCTTGTAAAACAAAACTCTTGGAAGTATATTTTTCATGGCCTGTACCGTCAGCCTCTATTTTTTAAGGGCAATTCATTTTTAGCTCTTTCAGAAATAATTAAAGTTCATCTCCAAATTTTTTAACCAATCATTTGAAATGAGGAATAACGAATTCACCAATTCCTACATATTGTGGTATATGACATATAGGGAGGTGTGTTTTTTTGTTTAACGACAATCACGATGATTTACAAGGGATATTAAATAAAATTAATGAGCCTGATTTGCTTGACTTTATGAAACGGGATCCAATTAGTAATAACAAGTTCCTTGCACGTAGAAAACGGTCTTCCTCCTCAACGTCCTCCTCAACTTCTTCCTCAACTTCTTCCTCCTCATTTTCTTCTTGCTCAGACTTTACTACTCGTTGCCCAATTACAGGGATAACAGGTCCAACAGGTTCAACGGGAGCGACAGGAGTCACGGGGGCAACAGGAACAACGGGAGCCACAGGAGCACCAGGAACACCAGGAACACCAGGAACACCAGGAACACCAGGAGCACCAGGAGCACCAGGAGCAACGGGAGCAACGGGAGCAACGGGAGCACCAGGAACACCAGGAACACCAGGAGCACCAGGAGCACCAGGAGCAACGGGAACACCAGGAGCACCAGGAGCAACAGGAGGAACAGGAGCAACGGGAGCACCAGGAACACCAGGAGCACCAGGAGCAACGGGAGGAACAGGAGCACCAGGAGCAACGGGAGCGACAGGAGCACCAGGAGCACCAGGAGCAACGGGAGGAACAGGAGCACCAGGAGCAACGGGAGCACCAGGAGCAACAGGAGCGACAGGAGCGACAGGAACCACGGGACCAGGTTTGAATAGTTTTATTAGTGTATTTAGAAGTTTCAGTGGAACAGGAACCGATACGGTAGCTGCCTTTTCTCCAATCACTTTTACAAACCTAAGTAGCAATGTTGGTGGAGCGTTTGTCTTTTCTCCTCCATCTGATACAATTTTAATTTTGCAACCAGGTATTTACCTGTTTGATCTTGTCATTCATAATCAGGGGAGTGCTTTATTTGACTTGAAAATAGGTGGGGTTAATCAAACACCAACACCTCTCGCTGGAGATGGGGGAGGTCCAATTGCTGCAAGTATAATTATAAATGTTACTACTGCTCCGACTACTGTACAACTCGTGAATGCAAATAATACGCCAGCACAGCTTCATAACAATACAAACGCTACACTTACTATTATCAAACTAACTTAAACATAATACTAAGGTTCCAGAATTATATACATCCTCGTAAGATAAACTGAAATGAAAGACGATCGTTTGTATGAGTTGTAAAGCTGAACAATCATCCTAGGATTTCTTATTGATACGTGGAAAGCTTCTTTATACTAGATGTAAACGACCAGGGGTGGAACTTGCCCGCCAGTTATGCAACCAGACAAGAGACGTAAATCCTCTTCATGTAAACTTTAGCAATGCCACATTTTCAATGGTGAGCCACCAAGCAAAATTGCAAGGTGGCTTATTTTAAGGTCTATTTCCTTCATCTAATCAGGATACATAAATATCGTTAGAACGACTGTATAAGACAATGCAGTTATAGTTTTTTATCGAAATAGAAAATAGGACTTTTCTTTGAGAATAGTTAGAGCATATAAGGCTAGAATAAAAAATTTCATGTTACATCTGGTTTATTGAAACCCTCATCCACTACCAGAAGTTCACGAACAGCCCATTTTAGCTGAATCTCATGAATGAGTTCCGCTCACAAATTCCATCCCTCGTTCCCCGAACCATATACGTCAAAAGAGGGCAAAAGCACTATCTTTTTATAACGTTTTGAAACCTTTTTTTAGGAAGTACGTCCTTTATAATAAGACTAACCAAAAGGAGGCTGCTAATTCTTTATGAATCAGACAGAACCTCGCTCCGGATGGGGTGGAGCAATTAAGGAGTGGCTTACTTCCATCATAACAGTTTTTATTGTCACATTTGCTTTGTACACGTGGCTGGGAGCACCCTATGTTGTGTATGGAGAATCCATGCAAAGCACTTTGCAAAATAATGAGAAGGTCGTTGTAAATAAGGCGGTATACCGCTTGCATGAACCACAACGAGGAGAGATTGTTGTATTCCATGCAAACCAAAAGGAAGACTACATCAAACGTGTAATCGCAATAGCGGGCGATCGGGTAGAAATGCGTAACGATCAGCTATTTATTAATGGAAAATCTGTAGAAGAACCTTATTTAGAGGAGCAAAAAAAGAAAGCTCATGCAGAAGGTAAAAAGGTAACGGAGGATTTTCCGCCAGTAACGGTTGAGGCCGGTTATATGTTTGTCATGGGAGACAATCGACAAAATAGTAAGGATAGCAGAATGATTGGTCCTGTACCGATTACACAGGTTGTTGGCAGAGCTGATTTCGTGTATTGGCCACTTTCGAATGTGAGATCACCATAAGCTGTACTTCATAAGAGACTCAGTGAAAAGTTCTATTGCAAACTACTGCATAGGACTTTTTTTCTTTTGGCGATAAAAACGGCATGTAATTGTGAATAGTATTTGCTTTATTCAAAAAATCGACCCTACATGCTAATAAAGCGCTTCCTCTATAATAGAATAGGGCATGATTATTGGTTATGATTGTAAATTACAGGTCAGTCAGGAGGATACGCTTGAATTATCGATGGCTAAAATTAACGAGCATTATGTTACCTACCATTATGATAGGCGGCTTTGAATATGCGCGACACGAGTTTTTGCTGCCTTATTTTACGATGGATGAAGGAAATGTCATCATTACGATTATGACTTTGGTTCTTTCATTTATATTTGCCACTTGGGTTTTTGGAAAAATCAAAAGAATGAGTGAGAAATTAGCAAAGGAAAAAGCCAAGCATGCAGTGTATGAGGAACGAGAACGCTTAGCCCAGGAGCTACATGATAATATTGCACAAGCGATTTTCTTTTTAAATGTAAAACTAAATCAAGAAAAGATTGAAGAAGCAAAGGCAACGATCTCTGAAATTGATAACCAGCTAAGACAAGCCATTTTTAATCTCCGTTCTCATCCAGAAGAGGGGGTATTATTAACGGATCGCTTGAGAAAGTGGCTACACGAATGGAGCCTGATCACAGGGATCGAGGTGAAACAGGAGCTTGATGGAATGGATCAATATTTTAAACCAGCGGAACAAGTCCATTTATTTAGCATTATACAGGAATCGTTCACTAATATTCGCAAACATGCAGATGCGAGCCATGCGGAGATTCAATGGCAGTTTCAGGGGACAGGCTGGTATCTACTGATTAAAGACAATGGAATGGGCTTCGATACAGAGACATTAAAACGTGAGAGATATGGTCAGACCATGATGCGAGAGAGAAGCTGGAAATTAGGAGCCAGCTTTGAGATGAGACCAGGAACGCATGGCGGGACAGAAATCTTGATAGAGTCATTTAAAGGAGAGAGCGGAAGGTGCAGAAATACAGGGTATTAGTGGTAGATGACCATTTATTGGCTCGAACAGCGATAAAAAGTATGCTAGCAGAGGATTCTTCCTTTGAAATTGTAGGGGAGGCTGAACAAGGAGAAGAGGGCGTACGTCTTTGTAGCGAGCTACAGCCGGATGTTGTATTAATGGATATTAGCATGCCGGTATGTGATGGCTTGGAGGCAACAAGACGAATTAAACAGGCTTATCCCCATATAAAAGTCGTTATTTTGAGCGTATCTGATGATGTGGCTGATCTATTTACGGCTGTGCAATTTGGGGCACAGGGCTATTTACTAAAAAATATGAATCCACATGATTGGTTGGCATATTTACGGGCGTTGCTAGAAGATAATAGTGATATCTCACGCGAATTGGCAAGCAAGCTCTTCTTCAAATTTCGGTCGGGTCCAGTCATTGATGAACCTAGCCCGAGCGTACTAACTCCAAGAGAAACTGAAATTTTAAAATATGTATCAAAGGGAGAGACGAATAAACAAATTGCTCAGCGTCTCATGATCACAGAGCATACAGTCAAAAATCATATGAAAAACCTATTGGAAAAGCTTTATTTAGAAAATCGAGTACAGCTAGCCTCCTATGCACTGCGTCATGGACTATCCTCTGAGGATTAGCAGTTCACTAGAGTAGAGTACAACCTACAAGCATCGAGGTTTCCTCTCTCAGATGAGAAGGCAGAATAATAGGAGGTTTGCTGATAAAGGAATTGAACTCGAAGACAGGAGTTAGGAAGCTTTTATCGAATTACTACTATATAAGAGAGGGTGAAAAGAGTACTAGTTCACGGTGGACAATGCCGGCGACAATATAGAGCAATGTTTCCAGATACATGTGTAATCGTTATAAAAAACCAGCGAAAGAAAGGCTGGTTTTTTCTGCATGTAATTGGCTGAATTGTCCCTGTCCGTACATTGAAAGGAGAAGATTACATGAGCTCCATTCAAATCAGTAAAATCGTCATTTTGTTAGCCATTCTGGTGCATCTTCTTGGAATTGGAGAACTATTTGGGAAAGATGTGATGCATACTAGTCAATTACTTACACTTTGTTTACTTATTTTAGCTTTTATTAGTTTAGGCAAAAAAAAGGGAAAAAGAAAACGTAAAAAGTCATCGGCGGTAAGGACTCTTCTGCATCGAGCCAAAGAGCAGCCAACTGATGCGGACCTGTCTTAAGCGGTCGGGTCATCAGTGGATTTAACACAAAGAAAAGGTGGAAAAGTTCTACATGTAACTTTTGCAGCATAAAGTAGTAAAGAATCTTGTGAAAAGATGGGGGGACACAATGGCATATCGTTCAAAACGTACGGTGAAGGAACACGTCTATGAGGATACCCTTGTATGGCAGTGTACAGCTTGTAACTGTTGGTCGCGAAAGGAATTTGTGATCGTTGAGGATCCACGTTGCCCATTGTGCAACAGCAAGATGGAAGAGGAAATGAAAAATATCAGGATTGAATAAACATGGAAGCTGGTTGCCACCTTAGCAACTGGCTTTTTGTTTGATAATCAGCATTCATTACGTACAAAGGGGAGAGTAGGATGAAGAGATTTTCGTTTGCTCTAACGTATGGGAAAAATGTCACTCATTACGATAGCCTGCACCTGATCATGTCACGAATTGGGAAGCTGCCAGCAGATACCTATATGAATTGTGCTTATTTATCTCCTCAGGGGAAAATTGGTTATCATCAGGCTACATTGCCTCAATTACTATTGGTGCTCAGTGGCGATGGATGGGTACGTACAGATACAAGCGACTATGTTTATGTACAAAGTGGAGATGCTGTCTATTGGGAATCGGGGGAATGGCATGAAACGATTACAGAGTCTGGTATGGTGTCCATTATTTTAGAAGCAACCGACTTGTTTAGGAGAATATCGATGTTAGAGTATACAGAAGAAGGAAATAGCCAGACGTAACGAGAATGATCTGAAAAGACAGAATAGTATACACGGGAGGAGAAGCTTATGTCTATGCAGTTCCAAACTAGGTTTTGCGATATCTTTGGAGTTGAAAACCCAATTATTCTTGCGGCAATGGCCGGCAATATAAATTCAGCGGAACTGGTGGCGGCAGTATCAGAGTCAGGAGGCTTGGGAACTATTGCTGGAGCATATGTTACGCCTCAAGCTCTACGACAGAGAATCCGTGAAGTGAGGTCTTTAACCAACCGTCCCTTTGCTGTAAACCTACTCTTATTTGAACAACCAGAACAGCAAGAGGTAACACCTGCCTTTAGACAATGGCTCAACCAACAGAGGGAACGATTCAATCTTCCCCCATGGAAAGGCGACTGGCCAACCCTGCATGACGAGATTACCGATTGCTTTACGGTCATTTTAGAGGAGAAGCCGGCTGTATTTAGTTGTGCGATGGGGTTGCCAGGTAAATATGGAGAAAGTGCAAAGGCAGCAGGGATGAAAGTCGTAGGCATGGCGACCACACAAGCAGAGGCCGAACGATTAGTAGGTCAGCATGTAGATGCAATCGTGGCACAAGGCGGTGAGGCTGGTGGTCACCGGGGTACGTTTGATGCAGGAGAAGATGGGCCGGGAGAATGTATTGGTACGTTACCATTAGTGGCTCAGCTTTCTGCTGCTATTCGGGAGGTGCCTATCATTGCGGCAGGGGGAATTATGAATGGCCAAAGCATAGTGGCAGCTTTAGCGCTCGGTGCCGAAGCTGTGCAACTGGGTACTCGATTTCTAGGATGCGCAGAGAGTACAGCTAACAAGGCCTATAAGGAACGATTAATTCATGCAAAAGAGACAGATACCGCTGTTACCAGAGCTTTTTCGGGCAGACCAGCGCGTGGAATTGTGAATCAATTTATGAGAGATTTTGCTAAAAGTCAGATAGGATCGCTGGCGTATCCAGTTCAGAATGAGTTAACGAAGGAAATTCGCCAAGCAGCGGGAAAAGCCTTGGATGCTGACTATCTATCGTTATGGGCTGGTCAAGGGGTAGGTATGCTTCAAAGGGAAGAAGCCGCAGCAGATATCATGCATGCTTTATTGCAAGAGGCACAACAAAGCTTTAACCGATTACAAGGCCAGATGCATGTAAAATAAAAGCTTTGAGGTGAGTCATATGGATATAAAGCTTCTGCAAACGTTCGAAGTAGCGGCATCCTGTGAGAACTTTCATCAGACGGCAGAGACGCTATATATCGCTCAACCTACCGTGACACAGCATATACGTCAGTTAGAAAAAGAGTTGGATGTTGCTTTATTTGAACGAGTAGGCAAACGGGTGAGGTTAACAGCAGCCGGAAAGAGCTTCTTGTCGCATGCAAAATTGATTTTATCTCAATGGCACACCGGTGTTGAAGAGATGGTGACGTGGAAGCAGGGATACAAGGAAATCTTGCGTATCGCAGTCTCTCCGATCATTGCTCGCACCTCGCTCCCTTCGCTTATTCATCGTTATACCAAAGAACATCCCGAGGTAGATATAACCATTAAAGTAGCGGACTCCATCGATATTGGTCTCTTGGTCCAAAGCGGACAGGCTCATTTGGGATTATCTCGAATGATTCCTAGCGAAGGCCAACTTTCTGCTTATTTGATGCAGACAGATCCGATCGTATTTGCTGTACCGCATTACGGTGGAGACATGGATGCTCCCTTACCTGATTGGGAGCAGGAGTTAATTACCAAGAGGTTGTTAACGCATAATCACCCCGTTTATTGGGAGCCTCTCTTAACATCGCTTAGACAACGTGGATTTGCTATTCGCACGATGGGGGTGACGCATGTGGATGTGACCAAACGCTTTATCGAAGAAGGGCTGGGGATTTCTTTCTTACCACGTTCCGCCATTTTACGTGAATTATTTGAGAATCGCTTTATGGAATTGCCAACCCCAGGCTTGGAACTGCCTAAAGTAGCCTCTTATGTTATTTTACCAAACAATAATTTGATCACATCGGGGCAACGATTCGTTGATATTCTAGCGACATTATATGCTCCTTTACCAAAAGTGACCTAAGCTTTAGGAAAGCTGGGTTAACGATTAAAAATATCAAGAACCATTAGAAGCCCCCACATAGCACCCAGAAAAAGCGTGATACCAATAAAGATGTAGGCAATGTAGCGAAGAGGAGCTTGTTTTTCTTTTGCTGGCATATTGGAATCTTCCTTTCTAATTATTAGGAAAGCGAATTGTAGGGAATAGAAGTAATTCTGATTAGTTTGCCATACAGGTACAAGCTTCATACAGGCATCATGTTTAGAAAAAAAATCCAAAAAGGTCCCTAATTACTAATGCGTCAATTCGATATAAAATGAAGCGCATATAACCGTTTGAATGAGCGGACATTAATTACGTTTTGTAATCAATCAATCATTTACTATCTATTTCTACTTTTCAGAATATATTGGTATACTGTAATGAAAAGAAAGGAGTGGAAGTGGATGGAAAAAATGTTGGCGATTGGGCTTGAAGGAATAGTTGTTGCAGAAACTGATTTAAGTCTAGTCGACGGGCAAAACGGATTATTGGTTTATCGGGGGCATTGGGCTCAAGATCTAGCCATTTCTCATACATTTGAAGAAGTCGCTTACTTGCTATGGTTTGGCGCATTGCCTACAGAAGAACAATTATCCTGTTTCCAGACTGCATTAGCTCAGCAAAGAGATTTACCTAAAGAGGTAAAAGAAGTCATAGATGCGATTCCCCATGATCGAGACATGATGACGGTTTTACGGACAGCGGTCTCTGCTTTGGGGGGGGCTGAGCAAAGCTGGCCTCCAACTTTAGAGCAATCTATTGCTATTACAGCTAAAATGCCGACGATCATTGCCTATCGGGAAGCTCGAAAAACTGGCAGGGAACCGCTAGAGCCTCGGATGGAGCTAAGTCACACGGCAAACTACCTGTATATGTTAAAGGGTGTAGTAGCTAGTAACGCGCATGTCAGAGCATTGGATGCGTATTTAGTATTGACTCAGGAGCATGGGATGAACGCTTCTACTTTTGCTGGACGGGTAGTAACTTCCACTCAATCGGATATTTATTCTGCACTGACAGCAGCCATAGGCGCTTTAAAAGGTCCCTTACATGGGGCAGCTCCATCTGAAGTTACAGAGATGATTAATGCGATTGGCAGTAAAGATCAGGCAGAGGGCTGGATTCGGGCACGGTTAGAGAGCGGTCAACGCTTAATGGGCTTTGGACACCGTGTATATAAAACCATTGATCCACGTGCTACAGCACTGCGTGTGGTAGCGGCAGAATTGGCGGAAGATGACCCATGGTTTGATTTAGCTACCCATGTGGAACAAGTAGGAACAAACTTATTGGCCGAGTATAAGCCAAAACGCAAACTGCATACCAATGTAGAGTTTTTTGCTGCTGCGGTTATGAGAGCAGTTGGTTTGAACGAAGAGTTGTTTACACCTACCTTTGCTGTTAGTCGCACAGTCGGCTGGTGTGCACACATTTTAGATCAAGCAGGACGTAATCGAATTATCCGTCCGGAATCAGAATATACAGGGAATATGCCGAAATCGTAATCGTAATCGTTTGTCCTACAAACGGGAGATATGTAAAGTTCCTGAGAAAATTCTACATGTAAGTGATACGAATAAGGAATTGATCTAACGAGAAAAAAGCTTTCCAGCAAATAGGGTATTATACCTATTGAGGAGAAAAGCTTTTTTCTTTTTTATTTCCTTCTGATTGGATAAGGCAAATGATAAGTAGATGTAGCAAAAATGTAAAAGATACCAGAAGTGTAATTTGAATTTATTTTCTAGTCTATTAAGCAAACAAGCGCCGATAAAATAAGCTAAGGCATAATGTAGTGCTTTTCCATGTGGTATTCATTATGATAAGGAGTTTACGAATAATATCTACTTGGCTATGGGGGATCTGTAAGTCTTCTGTCACAAAAATATCTATTTTTATCTAGATATAATTGTTATAATTTACCTAAAAATTAAAATAATGGAGTTTTTATGGGCGTTAATCTGCTGTTTAAAAATGTGGAGTGGATCATCGTATTGTTTCGTTGGGTTCTGCTCATTATGTTATATGCTACCACAGATACGACAGATATTTACTTATCTATCCCGGTGTATGTATTGCTCGTGCTACAAACGTTACTAAGTATAGTAACACTGTACCGCATCATACTTGTCAGGCAAGTGTTAGTAATAGCTGAGTTTTTCTTTCTTTTATATTGGGAAGTCTTTCAGCAAATGTGGGGAATTTCTGATTTGTGGTTTACTTATACGTCTTTAGTACTATTGAGCTTGCGCTTATCTTTACGTTATATGCTAGGTATCCTTTTTCTAGGCTTTGGAAGCGCCATTCTCTTTGTACTCTGTGGGGGACTACCTAGCACCGATATTTCTCATTTACGTGCAGAGGGACTTTTAGGTACGCATTTCGTTACTACTACGATTTTGTGTGGATTCATTCACATTGTTCGTAAAAAATGTAAAGCTTACTTTAAGCACTGGTTGGCGTTTATGTCCTATATTAAGCTGCTACGTAAAAATAAAGAGTCCACTGACTTATGCCGTGTAGGCGAACGTTTTTTACAGCGGCTCTTTCCTAAGAAAAGAGTGTTTGTTTTCTGGTTTAATCAAGTAAGAGGACAAAGGGACTGGCAAAGAGAGTTTTATCAGCTTGCCTTATTGGAAAGCAATTGGCAGGAATTAAAACAGCATAAAACGATTGCGGTACGTAACTTCACGGGCCAGCCAGAGGATGTGCTGTATTTTCCATTAGGTCAAAAAAGAAAACAACAAGGGGCTATTCTAATTATTGGACAGAGTGCAGAACTTTTGTCCATGGTTAATCTGCTTTTTTTACATAGCTTTGCAATCGTGACATCCAGCCATTTACACCATATTAAGGAAACCGAAGAATTGGTATTCCGTACGGACGCAGAGACTCGCAGGCAAATGGCGGAGGATATGCACGATAGCTTAGCACAACAATTATTTTTTCTATCTGCTCAGCTATATTATGTAAAACAAATGCTTTCTCCTGTGATGAATCAGGAAATGTCGGCCACCATTGATCGGATGGAAGAACAGATGAAGGAATGTCATCTAAAAGTACGCGGGTACATCCAGCATTTACGATTTAATCGAGAAGCGGAGCCTCTCTTAGATGCAATTCGTGACATGAGCGAACGTATCTTAAAAGGTACAGGGGTCAAGCTCGATTATGTGACAAAAGGAATTGTGCTGGAGGAGAGCTTAGCGGTAGAAGAAGCGATTTATCGTGTAGTAGAAGAAGCATTGTACAACATGCTAAAACATTCTAAAGCAGATCAAGTGGAAATATATTTAGAAGCCACCTCTGTACAATGGACGCTACAGATAAAGGACAATGGAATTGGGTTTTCTACGGATAGCGTAAAAGCTTCAAACGGATCATTTGGAATCTCTAATATGCGAGAACGTATGAAACGCGTAGGTGGTACGATTACAATTCGGTCCGCGGAGCTACAAGGTACGGAAATCACGGCGTTTATCCCTAGAGGAGGAATTAGTATTGGAGAAAATAAAGGTGCTTCTTGCTGACGATCATAGGATTGTTCGCGAAGGAGTCAAGATGATTCTACAGATGGCAGGTAAATTCGAACTAATAGGGGAAGCGGCTGATGGGGATGAATTGTACGGTAAAGCATTGGAGGTAAAACCGGACTTAATTATTTCAGACCTTAAAATGCCGGGGCAAAACGTGATCAGAAGTGGGAAGCTTTTGAAAGAACAGCTTCCAGCTATTAAGATTTTAATTTTGACCGCCTTCGATGATAGTGAGGATATCTTTCAAGCTCTTGATGGCGGAATTGATGGTTATATCATGAAAGATACGATGCCTGAACAGATTTTGCATACCATCGACATGATTTTGATGGGGTATTCCTGCTTTCAGCCTAAATTAGAACGGAAAAAGTCTACACAAACGACACAGCTTCAATTAACAGAACGGGAAAGAGAGATATTTGAGCTTATTGTTGATAATTTGAGTAATCATGAGATCGCTGAGAAACTATACATATCCGAGGCGACTGTAAAAACTCATGTAAGCAGTATCCTACGAAAAATGGGACAACCAAATCGGTCTCAGGCGGTGTTGTACGCATTAAAGCAGGGACTAGTCAAAATGAAATAAAAAGTTGGTTGGATAAAGGTAGGAATAGGAGAGGAGTTTCACAAAATGAAGTTTGAACAAGAGAAGCTGGCTAAACAGATGATGCGATATGCAGTTTATCTAGCTTCGTTGTTTTTAACCTTCACCCTATTGGCACATAGTTTTGAGCAGAAGGATATCTGGATTTCCTCTTTTCTTAGCTGGTTATTTTACCTCTGTGTATGCTTGGGTGTTTATCTTTTGTATTGCATATATGAACAGTCTTATACGTATTCAGACTGGATGGTTTCGTTTTGTATATTATTTTTATTTTTGTTTGTATTGCTCACTCCGCCTCTTTCCACTATTAAAATGGGTTGCTTAGTTCTGGCCTACCCTTTATTACTCAGCATGACGAGACAAAGAAAGGTCATGCATACGGGAAGTATCGTCTATAGTGTAGTCGTAATCATTTCCCTTTCTTGGCAAGCCTATATAGGTCGAATAGAAAATGCGGTTCCTACCATTTTATCCGTAATCGTATTTGCGATTGTTGGGTATGTCCTTTCTCTATTGTGGATGCGTTTATTTGCCTTGCAGGAGAATAGAATGAGAGAGGAGCAGGAGCGCCAGCATTTAGCAACTTTATATCGGATGCTATACGCTTTTGTGCCGACAGTAGAGCGGAAATCCCAAACCTCCAGCAGACAAATTGAGCAGATGCGTTACCTGTTGAAAAAAACGATTTCTCTGCTGAAGAAGCCTGTTGATGTACAGGACTGGGAGTTACAGTGCCTGTCGCTCATACACTTTGTCAGTAAAATAAAATGGCCTGACTATTTATTTGAGAAGAAAGAAAAGCTGACCGCGTATGAGTATGAAATGGTACAGAAGCATTGCTTGATAGCCAAGGAGCTACTTGACGGTCTACCACAGTATCAACAAATCATCGAAACGATGCGCTATCATCACGAGAGGTATGATGGCAACGGTTATCCCAACCAATGGAAGGGTGACGAAATTCCTTTCCTTTCTCAGGTTGTTGGGGCTGTTGAAACGTATTTGGCTATGATAGAACCAAGACCTTACCGAAATGCCTTTAGTCCGGAAGAAGCGCTTAAAGAGCTACAATTATTAAAAGATCAATCGTTTCGGGCTGATATCATTGATGCATTACGACAAGCAGTAGAAGGTCAAGAGCTAGATGGAGTAGCTCATGGGTATTATTCCTCTATTTTTTCAAGCCATACGAATGTAGAAACCGATATGTAAACAACCCCGGGACCTTGTTGCCCGGACTTTTTTTGTTTTGCAAACAAGTGAAAAAATGCACATAGTATGAGCTTTTCCTCATCCGTAAGGTGTAGACAAAGATCATCCTGATTATCTGCTTAAAGTACCTCTCACAGTGGAAGAAAAGATTCTGGGCTTTTCTTACAATAAGAGCAAGAAAAGTAAAGCGAGGAAGGCTGACGCTTTAACGAGGGGATTTTTGTTTAGCCTGAATGCCGATCCTCCTGATCCCTTTTTGTCTCTATATTTTGAATGGAGGAAGTACCGTCATGTTAAAAGGAAAAGGAATCAAGATTATATCCATCCTCTTTGTATTGGCCTCCTCCGTAGCTGTGAGTTTAAGCTTTGCCGGGATTGATGTAAAAAATCAATTAAGCATCTGGTACCACCAGAAGATGATGGAATCGGGTGACACTATTGAAGCAACTACTGACTCTTATAAAAAGAATAGTGACAACAAAGTAAAGAAAGAAGCTAGTGTCACAACTGATAAAACCCTTTTCTTGCTAGATCAAGAAATGATTCAGATATCCAAAACAGGAGAAAAAGCAATTGATGAGTACGTAGATCGTCAGAAAACACGGCTGAATCATAAGCAAAACATATTAGAGCAGCAGGAATTGCCCAAGGACTTCAGACAATTTGTCCAAAAATCCAATGAAAACATCAATGAAGAACTAAATAAAGAAACAATTGAATTCCTTCATAAATTTACTTCAAAACAACAGGTGTTTGACAAATAGAAGGGCATTGTTTCCGTACATTCCCTTTTAAAAAAAAGACAGGAGATGAAGAGGTTGAAAAAAGTAAAAAGTAAAATCGTGATTAGTGTGTTGGCAGTTGGTCTGATTGGTAGCTTAGGTACTGCATTTGCGGCGGTTGATGTAGGCGGGCAGCTAAAAAATTGGTATGATAAACAATTTGCTGCTTCATCGGCGTCTATTACGGCTGAAGCGCTTAAGTATGGAACGGAAAAAAAGGCAGCTACTGAAGCTGAGCTTAATAAAATAAAGAATCAGGTTGCTGATCGTGTGAAGCAAGCAGGTAGTGAAGAAGCAAATCGTGCTGTTGCAGCAGTAACGGCAGCTAAAAACGATTATTTGAATGCTTTGAGAGGCAAAACGAATGAAATCAAGGGCAATATGCAGAACCAATACAACCAGAAGGTAGAAGGATTAAAGCAGGAAATTACTAAAGCAGCCAATCAAACAAAAGTCAATTCGATAGTCGATCTTACGAATAAAGTGAACCAAGCTGGAGAACTAGGAAGACAAGAAGTAAAAACGAATGTTACCAGTGCGCAAGACAAAGCAAAACAAGAGCTAACTAGTGCGATTAACGATGCTAAAAAGACAATTAATGGTTTGATTCGTGAGAAAGAAGCTAGCTCTAAAGAGGAAACAAAACGCTTTATCGACGAAAAAGTCGCTGAAATCCAAAAAGTAGTTGACGAATCAGCTAAATTATTGGAGAAACAAGCGAAGGATTCGATCAAAGATACAGGTGCTAAGGCTGAAAAGGATGCAAAGAATAGCTTAGATCAACTAGTAGCAGATCAATTTAAATAAAGATTATTATCATACATTGTCAGAGCTTCTGTGTGAGCTCTGACAATGCCCATTAAGGGGGGAAAGATGTGTTAAGTAGATCAAAAAAAGAGAAGCAACGGCGTAATAAAGAACGAAAACGAATTTTCCTTGGATTTGTTTCTTTAAGCATGTGTTTTGGTCTAACGATGGGTGTTGCCTATGCTGATGTGGATGTTACGCAATTATTACAAGGGTGGTATGCACAAAGTACCGAGGTAGCCAAGCAATCGGTAACGGACGCTCTAAAAACGGAGACACAATTACAAAAGGAGCGCTTAAAGGCAGAAATCCAAAGGAAACTTCTAGAATCGGCTGAAGATTTAAAGCAATTCACTGTGGAAGAGAAAGCGAAACGTCTTACATCTTTAGCAGATTATGCAGGTGACCTCATCGATAACTTAGATATCTCAAATGAAAAGGATAGACGGCAAGTAGAAAGAAAAATGGACGCTATTTTAAGTAGTGCGCAGCAGGCAATGAGGGACTTGGCTGACAGCTATGAGGCCCCTTCCTTGGAGTTTGTTCCAACAAAACCGACTCCATCGCAACCGCCTGTACAGGGAGGAGCGCCGGTTCCAACGCCAGAAGTACCGCCAGCACCAAATCCGAGCAAGCCACAACAGCCGCAACCAGAGCCAAACCCGGGTGAGCCGCAACAGCCGGCGCCAAAGCCAAAACCGAGTGAGCCGCAACAACCGGAGCCAGCACCAAAACCAAGCGAGCCGCAACAACCGGAGCCAGCACCAAAGCCAAGCGAGCCACAACAACCGGAGCCAGCTCCAAAACCAAGCGAGCCGCAACAACCGGAGCCAGCACCAAAGCCAAGCGAGCCACAACAGCCGGAGCCAGCACCAAAACCAAGCGAGCCGCAACAGCCGGAGCCAGCACCTGAACAGCATCAGGAAATGCCCCAAGTATCTGTAGAGGGGCCTAATCCAATAGAGAGCCAGGAACGCCCAGCAGATATTCCAGACCCAGCAAACGCAGAAAAGGAATCACTCCCGACACCATGATCTATTCAAAATGAGGAAACCACAACTTTATAGGAAAAAGGTGTTAAGGATGGAAATGATAAAACTAAAAACAAAAGAAAAAGATGCCGCACCTAACCAACCTAAAAAATCATTCCAAGCTGAGCTTTTCAGTTGGCTACGTTTTTTCCTGATATTAGCAGTCTGTTACTTTCTGATGATAAATAGTATTGGTCTAACAAGGGTGGTTGGCCATTCAATGGACCCTACCATGCAGGATGGAAGTATTGTACTGTTAAATAAAGTCCCTACCCATTTTACAAAGCCAGCCTTTGGTGATGTTGTAGTTATTCACGAGGAAGCGAAGGGATATGAAATCATCAAAAGAATCATTGGCTTGCCTGGTGATACGGTGAAAATTGAAAAAGGAGTCGTCTATGTAAATAATAGTCCGCTCCCAGAACTATATACGCAAGGTGTATCAGACGATATGGCTCCCCTAACAATTCTTCAGGATCACATGTTTGTATTAGGAGATAATCGAACATTGGGTGAAAGTATGGATAGCCGCGATCCTAGTATTGGCCAAATCCCTATTACAGAAATTAAGGGATATGTTTCCTTATCGCTGTTCCCCTTTTATCGAGTAGCTAAGCCTTTAGAAGTCTAAAAGAATATGACAAAATCCAGCCTGAGACGTAGGCTGGATTTTTGTTTTCTTGAAACATATTCGTAGCGAAAGGTAGCTATACTAAGGAGGGCTAGTCCTTTCCTTACCCTGACACACTAGATGTTCACTTATTAAAAATCCCGCTTGCAGGACCCTATTTTTTTATAAATAGGATATGGGCAATCGACGGAAATCAAGCATTATTTATTGATTTTTAGAAAAGAACACTAGTGCTAGACATAATTTATTCACAAATAAATACTAGCTACAAATTCGACAAAAATTCGCCCTGCATTGTTCACAACATAACGATAGTTTTTAATATAAAAGTTGAATATGTGTGATAAAATTCACACTGAAAGCGAACGATTTATGGTATGAGGGGGGAGTATGATTGGAACTGGATAGCACTATGCTGGCTCGAATACTAACATCCGTGACATTGGGGTTTCATATTATTTTTGCTTCAATGGGTGTCGGTATTCCTTTGGTTATCTCTATTGCCGAGTTTATTGGGATTCGAAAAAAAGACAAAGCTTATCTATTAATGGCACGGCGTTGGACACGAGGTTTTACTGTGACAGTAGCAGTTGGGGTCGTGACAGGAACCTGTATTGGTCTACAATTAAGTCTCTTGTGGCCGTCATTTATGAAATTGGCGGGAGAAGTAATAGCGTTACCGCTGTTTTTAGAAACGTTTATGTTCTTCTTTGAAGCAATTTTCTTAGGCATTTATATTTATACATGGGACCGATTTAAAAATCCGTATCTTCACTGGTTGATCTCTATCCCAGTGATAATTGGTTCCACAGGTTCTGCTTTCTTTATTATGACAGTGAATGCTTTTATGAATACGCCACAGGGCTTTACCCTCGTAGATGGAGTTTTACGTGATATTCAACCGATGGTAGCGATGTTTAATCCGGCTACTCCTTCAAAAGTGGGGCATATGGTTTTTGCTTCGTATGCCACTAGTGCGTATGTGATGGCTGCAATCGCTGCCCTAGGCATTTTGAAGGGGAAAACACATTCCTATCACAAAAAGGCACTTAACCTGTCGCTGACGCTTGCGTTTATCTTTTCGATGGGAACGGCTGTGTGGGGAGATATTGCTGGTAAGTTCCTAGCGGAGTATCAGCCTGTGAAGCTAGCAGCAGCGGAGTGGCATTTTGAAACCACTGACAAGGCCGAATTTGTTTTTGGTGGTATTTTGGATAAAGAAAAGCAAGAGGTTAAATATGCGATTAAGGTGCCCTATGCTCTTAGCATTTTAGCAACGAACTCTCCAAATGGCGTAGTAGTAGGGTTAAATGATATTCCTCGCGATGAATGGCCTCCACTGTTTATTCATTATTTGTTTGACAGCATGGCAGCTATAGGTGGATATATGGCATTGGTTCCAGTGCTTTACTTCTTAATTGTCAAGGTACGGAAGCGGATGCCCCCTAAATGGATTCTGTGGGCTTCTGCTCTTGGGGCTCCACTTGGATTTTTAGCAATTGAATTTGGCTGGATGTTTGCGGAGATTGGTAGACAACCTTGGATATTAAATGGTTATTTACGAACGATGCATGCAGCGACAACGGCAAATAATGTTGGAGAAATGCTGATTCTTTTCTGCCTGCTGTACGCCTTCCTGGGAACGGTGTGCGCCCTTGTTCTTAAACGGATGTTTAAAGATAAACCAGTCGAATTGGAACTGGAAAAATAAGACGGGGAGGTAGAAATACATGACGCTTGCATTGCTTGGGATCACCATTCTGTGGATTTTCCTGTATGGTTATCTGATCGTTGCTTCCATTGACTTTGGAGCGGGATTCTTTGCTTACTATTCTAGACGCCGCAAGAAGGACCACATCGTAAACGGAATTATTCAGCGCTATCTGTCCCCTGTCTGGGAAGTTACAAATGTGTTTCTGATCTTCTTTATTGTAGGGATTGTCGGATTCTTCCCGGACACGGCTTACTATTACGGCACAGCGTTGCTAATTCCCGGTAGTTTAGCTTTAGTGCTGGTGTCTTTACGCGGTTCTTTCTATGCTTTTGCGCATTATGGGGCTAGGGACAGTACCGTTTATTATGGAATTTATGGAATTACGGGTCTGTTGCTTCCTGCTGCTTTATCTACCGTTCTAGTAGCATCGGAGGGTGGATTTATTGTAGAAGAGGGCAGGAAAATTCATCTATTAATGGGCAAAATGCTGTCAACTCCTTATACTTATGCGGTTATATTTCTTGCTTTAGTCAGCGTATTATTTATTAGCGCAACCTTTTTGACCTTTTATGCTAATAAAGCAGGAGATAAGGATGCGACCAAGATGTTACACTCCTATGCAATGATCTGGTCCCTTCCAACTATTATTGCCAGCTTGCTTGTGTTTTGGACCATTCAAATGCATAATCCAGAGCATTATGCCAAAATGGTGGAAAACGGATGGTTTTTCGTTGTTTCTTTTGTTTCGTTTCTGATAGCGACCTTTTTATTGTATAAACGACGTGCGTATGGATGGGCGTTTATTGCGGTCATGCTACAATTTTTCTTTGCTTTCTTTGGATATGGCAAAGCGCATTTACCTTACTTGTTGTATCCCTACATCACAATTAACGATAGTATTAACAGTCCAGAGATGGGGAAGGCGCTAGTCGTTGGGTTCATAGCCGGGCTATGTTTATTAGTTCCTTCGCTCATTTTGTTGATGAGGCTCTTCTTATTTGATGCTAAATACGTCAAAGGTGATAAGAAAAACTAGTAATTTGTTAACAAATTTTGACAAGAGAAGTACTCCAGCAGTTTGGGGCTGCTTCTCTTTTTTTTCTGTAGGAGACATATGATATATTTGAATTATCGTAAAATGAGGAGGATATTATTAATGAATAATTTCGTAAGGGAAGTTACACCTGAAGAGGTGTTGACGAAATTAAAGGAGGAGGCTGCTATTCAAATTATTGATGTGCGAGAGCCAGAAGAGTGGGTGGCAGGTCACATTGAAGAAGCGATCCTAATTCCCTTAAATGATGTTCCAGCATCTCTGGACCGATTTGATACTTCCAAAGAAATCATCATGGTATGCCGCAGTGGAGCAAGAAGCTACCATGCTTGCGAGTTTTTAAAGCATAATGGAATTGAAGCAGTCAATATGGAGGGCGGCATGCTCGCTTGGCCAGGAGAGATTGCTCGCTAAAGTAAAGTGGGGGAGTAACATGCCGAAACAACAGATAAAATGGTTGGGCTGGCTAGGAGCAATGTTTCTGTTACTCGTCGTAACCGGTTGTGGTGGCAGTGATAAGAAGGAAGGGACCATCGAATTGCAAGCCACCCAAGATGGTTATCAGGCGAAGCTGGAAATAAAGCCGGGAATAGCTGGAGTTAATACGTATACAGTCACGATTACCAATGACAAATCACAGACAACTGCAGGGCAAGGAGCTGTGTTGCATTTTGAAATGCCTAACATGGATACGCATGGTAAAAGTGAAAAGGAGCTAAAGAAGCAAAAGGAAGCAAACTGGCAAGAATCCGGCCCGCATATTATGATGCCTGGTGAATGGCAGAGCATGTTGGAGTGGAAAGATGATCAAGGCCAAGTACACACGTTTCTATACAGCTACGAGATAAAAGAGTAGGGGGATAAAAATGGAGGATGTAACAGCAGGGAGCCTCTATCGAAAGTGGTTGCCCATCTTTGGAGTCATTATTATTCTGATTGCTGTAGGCAGTGTTTTGTACAAAAGCTATTTTTCAACGGCTGATATGCCAATTATTAAGAAAGTTCAAGATTTTACACTGGAGCGGATGGACGGGCAGAATGTCAAGCTTTCCGATTCCAATGGTAAAGTCCGTCTCATCTCATTCATTTTTTTGCGTTGTCCCGATGTCTGTCCGCTAACCACACAGCATATGGTGGATTTACAGAATGAATTAAAAGAAGCTGGGATGTATGGAAAAGACATAGAATTCATTTCTGTCACTTTTGATTATGAAAACGATACTCCTGAAGCTTTACAGAAATATGCGAAAGCAGTTCAAGCCGATCCTAGCGGCTGGCAATTCCTACGTGGTCCAGATGATATTATGAAGCCAATATTAAATGATTTTTGGATTGGTGCAGAGAAGCAAAAGGATGGCCTCTATGTACATACTATGAAAACATTCCTTTTAGACAAAAATCAAAATATTCGTCAGATATACGGTATGGCGGATGATATGGACAAAGAAAAGATTTTACGTGAAATGAAAAAACTAGTTAAAGAGTAAGAGGCTCTATAACGGTTGAGGTAGGTTTACTATTTCCAATTCGTGAAAATAACTAGATAAATAGTTGAGAAGGCTGCCAAAAGGAATGGCAGCTTTTTTTCTTACCCAAAAATCCGCTTCTTTAAACACTCCTACACGAAACCTTAACAATCCTTAACATTCCTTTTACGTTACGTTCATTCTAGCTTTAAGCTCGGGATGTAGGATGAGAGTGTATAAGAAATCAAATGATTTGAAGGTGACGAGGGGGATTTCCTTTGAAAAAGATTTCATCCATTTTTATGGCAAGTATGCTATCTGTAGGGTTATTGTTAACTGGCTGTGGAGCAGGAGGCACTTCTAATGCGACAGCACCGGCTACACCAGCACCAGCTACAACCGAAACGAAACCAGATACGAATACAGCCAGCAGCGGTTCTATTACAGCTGTAGGGTCCACAGCCATGCAGCCGTTAGTAGAGCAGGCAGCTAAGAAATTTATGGAGAAAAATCAGCAAGTGCAAATTCAAGTGCAAGGTGGAGGGAGTGGCACCGGTTTAAGCCAGGTGGCCAATGGTGCAGCTACTATCGGAAACTCTGATATTTTTGCAGAAGAAAAGAAAGGCATTCCTGCTGACCAATTAGTAGATCACAAAATTGCTGTAGTAGGTATGGCAGCCGTGATTCATCCTAAGGCAGGTGTAGATAATCTAACAAAGCAACAAGTAATTGATATTTTCACAGGTAAAGTAACCAACTGGAAGGAAGTCGGTGGAGCAGACCAAAAGATTACATTGGTCAACCGTCCGAAGAACTCTGGTACTCGTGCTACATTCGTGCAATACGCTCTGGATGGTGCAGAGGAGGCTGAAGGAATCACGGAGGATTCTTCCGGCACGGTTCGCAAAATTATCGCAGAAACTCCAGGAGCAATCGGTTACCTTGGCACTTCCTATCTCAATGATACTGTAAAAGCAGTAAAACTAGATGGTGTAGAAGCAACGACAGAAAACATCGTAACAAATAAATATAAAGTGTGGGCTTATCAGCACATGTATACAAAAGGTGAGCCAACAGGCGCGCAAAAAGATTTCTTGAATTTCATGACAAGTGACGAAGTACAAACAGGAATCGTACAAGAGCTGAAATATATCCCAGCATCCGCCATGAAGGTGGAAAGAACAGCGAAGGGTGAGATTACACAAAAATAGAGAAACGTGTAGCTCAAAAAAAGGTGAACGAAATAAAGGGGGAGCGTTTAGTGAGCGCTGAACAAAGAACAACACTGTTACAGCAAGGAACAACAGTAAGAGCGGGGCAAATGAGAAACCCCGCTACTGCCAAAAAACTTTCCGACCGGTTCCATATCAATAAAAAACATGCATGGGAAGAAAAAGCAGGGAAGCTAATTACAGCTGTCTGTGCGGGATTGTTAGGCCTTCTAACGCTCTCCATCCTCTATTTTATTGCTTCACGCGGCCTCGCTACCTTTATGGTGGACGGGGTTAGCGTGTCGCAATTTTTTACCGGTACAAAATGGGACCCAGAAGCAGAGCCCGGCCAATTTGGGGCAGTAGCTTTTATACTAGGTTCCTTTGGGGTTACCCTGATTGCAACATTAATTGCAGCCCCACTAGGCATAGGAGCGGCTGTGTATATGACAGAGATTGCGCCAAGATTTGGCCAAAAAGTATTGAAGCCAGTTATGGAGCTGTTAGTTGGAATACCATCGGTGGTATACGGCTATGTAGGTCTTACCTTGCTTGTTCCGTTTCTTCGCAGTCAATTTGATATTTTAGGATTTAGCTTACTTGCAGGGGGAATTGTCCTAGCAGTTATGATCCTGCCGACTGTGACCAGTGTTGCCGCTGATGCAATCGCAACTGTGCCACAGGAATTACGCAATGCCTCGCTTGCATTAGGTGCCACTCGCTGGCAAACAATTCGCCATGTTGTGCTATATACGGCACGGTCTGGCTGTCTGACAGGTGTTGTTCTTGGTATGGCTCGGGCCTTCGGTGAGGCGCTAGCTGTTCAAATGGTTATTGGAAATACGTTGAAGCTGCCTGGAGGTTTATTCGATCCGTCGATTACACTGACAAGTGGTATCACATTAAATATGGGAAATACGATCCCAGGTACTCCTTATCATAATGCGCTTTGGTCCATGTGCTTAGTTTTGTTGGCTATGTCCCTATTATTTATCCTAGTGGTTCGCTTAATCGGTAGAAAGAAGGGGGCCAAATAATGACTAACAAGCAAAAGGATAAGCTCGCCACCCTCTTACTCACTGGAATTGCTGTTCTCTTAATTGCTATGTTGATCGGTCTTTTGGGTTTTGTGATCAGCAAGGGGGCAGCAAAATTAAATTGGGACTTTATCACTTCCCCGCCAGACATGCTAAACGCAGGTGGAGGAATTGGTCCTCAGCTATTTAACTCGCTATATTTATTGGTCTTAACGATGTGCTTCGCTGTTCCTATTGGGCTTGGTGCAGGAATTTATCTGGCAGAATATGCGCCAGACCGCAAGTGGGTGCAAATGATTCGGATGTCTATTGAGGTGCTGTCTTCGCTACCGTCGATCGTTGTAGGTATGTTTGGGCTGTTACTGTTTGTAAGCATGACAGGCTGGGGATATTCATTGATCTCTGGGGCGTTGGCTCTGACTGTATTTAATCTGCCGTTACTTGTTCGGATTACAGAGGATGCCCTGCGTTCTGTCCCGCAGGATCAGAAGGAAGCTAGCTATGCATTAGGTGTAACGAAATGGAAAACAATCGTTTCGGTTCTATTACCTGCTGCGTTGCCCGGCTTGGTTACGGGATTTGTACTTGCTTCAGGTCGCGTATTTGGAGAAGCGGCAGCACTATTGTTTACAGCGGGTATGACCTCTCCTGATATTCAATTTCATAATTTGGATCTAAGCAGCCCATCTTCTCCATGGAATGTATTTCGTCCAGCAGAGTCATTAGCTGTACACATCTGGAAAATTAATGCGGAGGGTCTCGTTGCAGATGCGCGAGAAATTGCGGATGGAGCGGCGGCCATTCTGGTGATCGCAGTTCTTCTGTTTAATGGTGGGGCACGTTGGTTTGGTCGTTGGTTGCACAAGCGTTTGACCAAAATTGCCGCCTAAGGAAAAGGAGAATCAATCATGCCACTAACAATTGCCCAAACAAAAGCAATTATTGAAGCAGAGAGCTTGTCCGTTTTTTATGGCGACAAGCATGCTGTAAAAAATATTCATATCCAAATGCAACGCAATACCGTAACAGCCTTAATCGGTCCGTCCGGCTGTGGGAAATCTAGCTTTCTACGCACGATTAATCGCATGAATGAAGAGATTAAAGGCTGTCGTGTGACAGGGAGACTTTTGCTAGATGGAGTGAATATCTATGAGCCTTCTGTAAAAAAAGAGGGATTGCGTCAATCGGTCGGAATGCTGTTTCAACGTGCTAATCCCTTTCAAAAATCCATTTATGAAAACATTGCATTTGCACCGCGCCATCACGGGACTACTAATAAAGCTGAATTAAACGATATAGTGGAAGAAAGTTTACGAAAGGCTGCCTTATGGGATGAAGTGAAGGATCGGCTGAATGATTCCGCTCTAGCTCTGTCAGGAGGTCAACAGCAACGGCTGTGCTTAGCACGTGCAATCGCAATGAAGCCGGAAATCCTGCTTTTAGATGAACCTTGTTCAGCGTTGGACCCAATTTCTACCTCGAAGATTGAAGAGCTTATCATCCAATTGAAACACGATTATACGATTGTCATTGTGACTCATAATATGCACCAGGCTGTACGAGTAGCAGATGAGACGGCTTTCTTTCTCATGGGAGAGCTAGTGGAGAAAGCCTCTACTGACAAATTATTCAATAACCCTAAGAGAGCAGAGACAGAAGATTATCTGAGCGGCCGTTTTGGGTAAGAATAAGGTGGCTCAACAGAAAAAACCAGCATGGCTTTACGTCATTGCTGGTTTTTTTATATAACGGGAAATCATAACGATATAGGCTACTTGTTTGAGTACAAATCAATCTTTCATGCGTTTAGGCATGGGAAAGACCTGTTTTCACGGATTCTTGCTTTTTTTAGTCTGTTTTATAGTCGAAATGAGTATACTAATTTTTTAGTGGAAGAAAAGTGAAAGTGTGAAAGCCTTGGGAGAATACAACTATCCATATGAAAATTATGTTACTATAAAGGCAGAGTGCATAGAACGGCCCACATCGTATTTGTAGGAGGTATTTTTTTGAGTGAGGTTAAAATTTTTGGTTTAGGTGGTCTGGGGGAAATTGGTAAAAATATGTATTGCGTAGAGTACGAGGATGAGATTATCATCATCGACTGTGGCGTAAAGTTTCCTGAGACCGAAATGTTTGGGATAGATTTGGTGATACCAGATGTTTCCTACCTAATTGAAAACCAACATAAGATCAAGGCTATGGTACTTACTCATGGACATGAAGACCATATTGGTGCTATTCCCTATGTGTTAAAACAAATCCAGACAACGATTTATGGCGGACGCCTGACACTTGGTTTGGTAAAGGCTAAGCTTGAAGAGCACCGTATGCAAAATGACGTAAAGATGGTACCTGTGTTTGAGGATACGATTTTGTCATTTGAAAATCTCTCTGTTTCTTTCTTCCGTACTAATCATAGTATTCCTGATTCGTTTGGTATTGCGATTGAGACACCAGAAGGAACAGTGGTTCATACAGGGGATTTTAAATTTGACCTGACACCAGTAGGACGTCCTACAGAGTTTGGAAAAATTGCCCGCATCGGAAAAAATGGTGTACTAGCTTTGATGTCTGATAGCACCAACAGTGAACGTCCAGGCTTTACAATGTCAGAGCGTACGGTTGGCGATAGCATTATGGATGTCGTTAGCAAGGCGAGAGGTCGTATCATTCTGGCAACCTTTGCTTCTAATGTGCACCGTTTGCAACAAGTTGTAGATGCAGCAGTAGCGGATGACAGGAAGATTGCTGTTATCGGCCGAAGCATGGAAAAAGCCTTCATGATTGGGCAGGAGCTAGGTTATATCCAAATGCCTGAAGGATGTCAAATCGACATTAAAAACATTGATAATTACTCTGATAACAAGGTATTAATTATTTGTACAGGTAGTCAGGGAGAACCGATGGCAGCGCTAACGCGTATTGCGTCTGGTTCACACCGTTCCGTTCAGATCTATCCAGACGATACAGTCATTATCTCTGCATCGCCGATTCCAGGAAATACAGTTAATGTAAGTCGCATTATTGATAAGCTATACCGTGCTGGAGCTAACGTAGTACAAAACACAGCGTTTGATATTCATGCTTCCGGTCATGGCAGTAGTGAAGAATTGCGTCTTATGCTGAGCTTTTTGCGTCCTACCTACTTTATTCCAATCCATGGAGAGTATCGGATGTTAAAACAGCACGGTAGATTAGCTGAACAAGTGGGTGTAGAGTCTGATAACATCTTTATTATTGATAATGGCGATGTAGTTTCTTGTACCAGAGAATCAGGGCGTGTGACAAGCAAGGTGACAGCAGGTATCGTGCTTATTGATGGCAGCGGTATTGGTGATGTTGGTAATATCGTATTGCGCGATCGTAAGCATCTTGCCGAGGATGGATTAATGGTTGTTGTCGTTAGCATCGATATGAAACAATTTAAGCTTCTAACTGGTCCAGATATCGTAAGTCGTGGTTTTGTCTATGTGAGGGGTTCCGAATCGCTGATCCAGGAAGCTACTGCTTTAGTCAAACAGAAGCTTTTGGAAGCATTAGATCGCAAAGTCAGAGAGTGGTCTGAATTGAAATCTCAGATTAACCAGGTATTAAAGCCGTTCATCTTTGAAAAAACGGGACGCAACCCGATGATTCTTACCATTGTAATGGAAGTGTAATAAATGTAGATCCGCTGTACTCGATTGATACGAGAACAGGTATAATAGAAGAAATGTATTCAAAGGAGAGTTGAACGATTATGATGTCTTATGAAGCATATATGAGCCAGGTTATACAACCAATGCGAGATGAGTTAACGAATGCTGGGTTTGAAGAACTTCGCACAGCAGAAGAAGTAGAAGCAACTATCTCGAACCTAAAAGGAACTGCATTGGTAGTGGTTAACTCTGTATGCGGCTGTGCAGCAGGATTGGCTCGTCCCGCAGCTATCTATTCGACTCGCCATGAAGCTAAGCCAGACCATTTCTACACAGTGTTTGCTGGCCAAGATAAAGAAGCAACTGCGAAAGCACGCGAGTATTTTGAAGGGTACCCACCTTCTTCTCCTTCCTACGCACTATTGAAGGATGGTAAGCTGGTAGCGATGGTTGAACGCCATCAAATTGAAGGCAATGAGCTTGAATCCATTGCGAATCTCCTAACTGATGCTTATGATCAACATTGCAAATAGATAGCAGGGAATTAGAACGTCCATTCCATAATAGGAATGGGCGTTTTTTTATTCTGAACATCCCGGTTGTACAGGGGATGCGAGAGAATAAGACACGATGGCCTAGAAAGCGAACAGTGGTGCATAGACAAGTGTAAAAATACTTTAGGCACTAAAGGTAACCGGCCCCCCGCTATCTTTCATATGATGGGATGAAAGAAGAGGTGGATATAGATATGGGGCTAGTGTCGTTATTGCTGATTTGTTTAGCAATCAGTCTGGATGGTTTCGGCGTTGGGATGTCATATGGCTTACGTAAAATGAAAATGCCGTTTCTTTCGTTTATGGTAATTGGTCTGTGTTCCTTTACCGTCATCTTTGCTTCTATGACAATAGGAAAATGGCTTCAATATTGGGTAACTTCTGAACTTAGTTCTAAAATTGGAGCAACCGTGCTTATTCTGATAGGAGGTGTAACCTTTTGGAAAATGATGGTTAGTAAACAGAAGCAGTCAGATATCCTACCGGTAAAGGAGAAGGCAACATATCGGGAATTTCGCTGGACAATAAGAATGTTTGGTTTAATGATACACATTTTACGCAATCCTGCCAAAGCGGATACAGATCATTCGGGGCATATCGTAGGAACAGAAGCGGTCATGCTAGGTTTGGCGTTGTCCCTTGATGCATTTGGTTCTGGAATTAGTTTAACTCTATTGGGGTTTGCACCTCTCTTAACCTCGGTCTGGGTGGCTTTAACTAGCATGATCTTATTGTGGGCGGGGATCAAGGTGGGACGGCATTTTTCGTCGGTTGGATGGTTTCAGCGGCTATCATTTCTCCCGGCAATCCTTTTAATAGGAATAGGTCTTTTCAAATGGTGAGGGAACGAACGGAGAGCTTCGGTATCTTAGTTTTAAGAGAAGAAACCGAAGCTTTTTCGATTCCATGGACGATTAGCTATCCTAGGGATTGAGGCGACAAAAGTGCTTCGTGCATCCGCTGTTTTTCATTTCAAGCTTTTTTCATACTAGTCGGCTTGTCTGCATAGATATGAAAATAAGTTGATGAAGAGCATTGGAGGAGATTGTATTGAAGCCGAATAAACCGTGGTACCAAGTCCCTCTAGCGGAAATACCCAGAATGATAGGCAGTGACGTTCAAAACGGTTTAACACAAGAGGAAGCGGCTACTCGTAGACAAAAATATGGTAAAAACCAGCTTGCTGAGGCCGAGAAAATCCCACTTTATGTTGTGTTTATGAATCAGTTTAAAGATTTTATGGTGGGAGTGCTAGTGGTTGCCACCATCCTCTCCTTTTTCTTAGGAGAGTACCTAGACGCTATCGCCATCATTGCCATCATTTTTTTAAATGGCGTGTTAGGCTTTATTCAGGAAGCGAAAGCAGAAAGGTCGCTCAACGCTTTAAAAGATATGGCAGCCCCTATGGCCCGTGTCATTCGCAACGGAAATTTGGACATGATCCCTGCTACCCTATTAGTTCCAGGCGATCTTATCCTTCTTGAAGCAGGTGATCGTGTTCCTGCTGATATGAGACTGATTAATGCCAATCGGCTAGAGATAGAGGAATCTACGCTTACGGGAGAATCGATAGCAGTAATGAAAACTGCGAATGTGATTGAATCAACAGGAGCTGTTCCACTCGGCGACCAGAAGAATCTAGCTTTTATGGGAACGATGGTAGCCGGAGGAACTGGAAGGGGAATTGCTATTGAAATAGGCATGTCTACCGAGATCGGAAAAATTGCGCATTTGATCAATCAAGCTGACAAGATAGAAACTCCTTTACAGATTAAATTGGAACAGTTGGGGAAAACGCTCGTCTGGATTGCATTGCTACTTACGATCTTTGTCATTGTAGCAGGGGTTTGGCATGGACAAGAATTAATGACAATGTTTCTCTCAGGGGTTAGTCTTGCTGTAGCGGCTATACCGGAAGGATTGCCTGCAATCGTTACAGTAGCCCTTGCTCTAGGCGTGCAGAGAATGATTAAAAGAAATGCCATTGTTCGCAAGCTCCCCTCTGTCGAAACGCTTGGTTGTGCGTCAGTCATTTGCTCTGACAAAACAGGGACTCTTACTGAAAATAAAATGACAGTGACTCACCTGTGGCATAGCGGAAAAAGCTTTGATGTAACGGGGAATGGCTACGAGCCCAATGGGGAAATTACATGGCAAGGAAAATCTATCAAGGCAACGATCGATCAAGGACTAACTCAGATTTGTCAAATTGCCGAAAAATGCAATAATGCAAAATTAGTAAATGCTCAGCAAAAGGAGAGGTCCAAGCTCATTTTGTCTAAAAATATTTCCACATGGAATGTGATTGGAGATCCTACTGAGGGAGCCCTGCTTAGCTTAGCCTACAAGGCATTAAAAGAGGGGAAAAAACAAGGCGACCCCACTATTCGCATAGACGAATTACCATTTGATTCTGAGCGTAAAATGATGTCTGTAGTAGAACAATCTCCAGATGGAAAAACAGAGCTATTAACAAAGGGAGCTGTTGAGGCTCTGTTAATGAACTCCTCTCACATCTATTGGCAGGGAGAAATTATACCTCTGACAAATGCACATCGTATAGAAGTTGCTAAGCAAACAGAAGAGATGGCAAGTAGAGCTCTGCGAGTCCTAGGCTTTGCTTACCGATCACTCCAAAACTATAAATCAGGTGAAAAGTCATCAATCTTGGAAACAAATCTTACATTTTTAGGGATGGTTGGCATGATTGACCCCCCACGTCAGGAGGTAAAATCTGCTATCCAGCTATGTCGTCAAGCAGGTATTAAAACAGTAATGATTACAGGGGATCATAAAATTACCGCAGAAGCGATAGGACGTCAAATTGGTCTGATGCCGGGAGGGAACAGCCATGTGCTGGAAGGAGCCACTATTGATGAAATGACTGAGGAAGAATTGATGCAAACGGTTGAAAAGGTATATGTTTATGCACGTGTGTCTCCAGAGCACAAGCTACGTATTGTCAAAGCGTTGCAAAACTGTGGTCATATTGTAGCAATGACAGGTGATGGTGTAAATGATGCACCTGCCATCAAGGCTTCTGATATAGGGATTGCAATGGGAATTACGGGAACAGATGTTACGAAGGAAGCGGCATCCCTGGTATTGCGAGACGATAATTTTACTACGATTGTTTCTGCTGTTGAGGAAGGCCGAAACATCTATGATAATATTCGAAAGTTTATTCGCTACCTACTTGCATCCAATGTAGGAGAGATTTTAGTTATGTTTTTCGCTATGCTAATGGGACTACCCTTACCCTTACTTCCGATCCAAATCCTATGGGTGAATTTGGTGACGGACGGACTACCGGCTATGGCATTAGGGATTGACCCGTCTGAGGGAGACACAATGCGACATAAACCGCGTAAAAAACATGAAAATATTTTTGCCCGTGGATTGGGCTGGAAGATTATTAGTCGGGGGTTTTTAATTGGAACGATGACCCTAGGAGCTTTTATCGTTGCGTATTATGAAAATCCGAATGATCTTACTCATGCCCAAACAGTGGCGTTTGCTACTTTAGTTCTGGCACAACTCATTCACGTATTTGATTGCCGTAGCGAGCATTCCGTTTTTCACCGCAATCCATTTAGCAACAAGTTCTTGGTCTGGGCAGTGCTTTCGTCAATGGCTTTGGTGCTAGTGGTTATTTACTGGGATGTCATGCAGCCAATCTTTAAAACCACCTCCCTCTCCCTACGAGATTGGGCTTTAATCTTTGTTGCAGCAGGAATTCCTACTTTTGTTGCTGGTATGGGTGGAGTTTTTCGTTCCTCGCAGCCCAAAGAAGCTTATAAAGCCAACTAATAGAAGCGTACTCTCCCCGGCATGCATACAGTAGCAACAGGAGGGGGTGCTATGGAAACATTTTTTCTTGTGATGACGCTGGCCTGTTCGCTCATCGCTTATCTATTTGAGGAGCGATTATGGGTAACCCTACTTCGAACTACGGATAAGACGGAATTTGTCCAATGGTGCAAGCACTTGGAGGAACGAGGCATCGAGTATCATAGTCAAAAACATTTGATTCATGAAAATCACGCTTGGGTAAAGGTATACAAGGTTAAAGTTCCGAAAGAACTGGAATCACGAGTGAATACCCCATATCATGAAGAGAAAATGCAAAGAAGGAGCTGACCATCAGGTAGCTCCTTTTTCTTCTATTCTCCAAAAGTGGTAAAGAAAAATGATTCGCAAAACAGCCGTTTCGAGTATACTAGTAGGATGAAACAAGCCAACAAATTTTGACACGGACTGACAAGGATGGTGAAATCCAGTTTGAGCATTCGAACTAAGCGTATTCTATTATTATGTGTATTTCTTATTTTGATTACGGCGGCTTTTTTTGCATATAAAATCTTTGGTTTTTTGTCAGGGATTCAAGACACGACAATCTTTCCATCGAATCCGGCTGCTACAAAGCCAGAGGCTCCACCTGTATGGACGGGAACCGAGCGTGTTAACATTCTATTAATGGGTGTAGACAAACGTGAGATGCGTCCAAATGAACTCCCACGCTCTGATAGCATGATGCTAGTGAGCATTGATCCAAAAAAGAAAACGTATGACCTATTCTCTATTATGCGTGACACGCTGGTACGTATACCTGGACATGGCAAAACGCGTGTGAATGAAGCTTTAGCGTATGGCGGCCCAGAGCTTGCCATGGAAACAGTCAGTGATTTTGTAGGACAACCAGTCCATTACTATGTAATCACTGATTTTGAAGGCTTTAAGAGCTTGATTGATGCTGTTGGGGGTGTTGAGATAGATGTAGAAAAGAACATGCGCTATCATGACCCGACAGATAAAGGAAAGTACGATATTAATTTAAAAAAGGGATTGCAACGCTTAGATGGTGAGAAAGCATTGCAATATGCTCGTTTCCGACATGATGCCACTTCTGACTATACGCGTACAGAGAGACAGCGTAAGCTATTAAGCGCAGTGGCTACCGAATTAAAATCTACCACTACTATTTTTCAAATTCCTAAGATTTTGGATAGTGTACAGCCTTATATCCAAACCAATCTTGCCACACTTGATATGATCAAACTAGGCTCATTGGGGATGTCGCTTAAACAGGCAGGAGAAGGTGGTCATCAATTGCCACCGATGCATAAGTTCCAAGAAGCCCATGTTCCTGGCAAAGGTGCTGTGCTAATTCCATCTGAAAAAGACGTCATCAAATATGTGGACGAGCAGCTAAATAAAAGTGACGCAGCAGAAGATGAAGAAGGAAAACAGAAAGATTCCTCTAACACCAATCAAGATTCCTCTGTAAAGCATGCTTCTTAGAAACGCAATTTATTTTGATAGAGATGGTTTATCATGAACCATCTCTATTATTTTTCCATTGACACAGGATGCCTAATTCTTTATTCTTATAGATGATTTAGCCAATTCCTAGTGATTGTGTAGGAATTGATATATATCTCAAAATTTCGAAGATTCAGAAATATTTAACGTAATTTATTGCCCGTTCGGTTAAAGCTGCGGGTGAAACAGGGGGCGATTCTACTCTCATGATTAAACTAACAAACATTGTAAAGGTTTTTAAAAGTCGCTTTGGAACCTTTACGGCCCTAAATGGTGTCGATTTGACAATCCAGCAGGGAGATATTTATGGCATCATTGGATACAGTGGAGCTGGAAAATCAACGCTAGTCCGTATGATTAACCTACTAGAATCGCCAACTAGTGGTGAGGTTACTGTGGGTGACACGCATCTCCATCATTTAACGCCAAGAGAATTACGTAAGGCAAGACGCAAGATCGGTATGGTTTTTCAACACTTTAATCTGCTGTGGTCGCGGACAATAGCAGACAATGTAGCATTGCCATTGGAGATTGCGGGCGTGCCAAAGTCACAGCATCAAGCAAAGGTAAAAGAATTATTAGAATTGGTAGGGTTGTCAGATAAAGCAGATATGTATCCATCTCAATTATCTGGCGGTCAAAAGCAACGTGTAGGTATTGCTCGTGCATTGGCCAATCAGCCTGATGTGCTGTTGTGTGACGAGGCAACATCAGCTCTGGATCCGAAGACAACCGATTCTATCTTGGAATTATTACAAGATATTAATCGCAAACTAGGGTTAACCATTATTTTAATCACGCATGAGATGCATGTGATCGAAAAAATTTGTGATAAGGTAGCTGTAATGGAAAGCGGGCGAATTATTGAAGCGGGTGATGTCGTAGAAGTCTTCTCCCATCCTAAAACAACTACAACCAAAGAATTCCTGAGTCAAGTATCTGGTAATGATCAGCTATCTGCTGAATTTTTGGATGGCTTGGGACCGGGTGCAGTCCTGCGTCTAACCTTCTTGGGTGGTTCTGCTAGTCAATCTATCATTAGTCAGTTAGTCAGTGAGGTTGGGGTGCAGGCAAATATTTTACAAGGACAGATTAAGCGTTTAAAAGATGTTGCCTTCGGTACTCTCTACATTCAGATTCCAGGTGATATTGATGCCGAATCAAATGCTATTGCCTACCTAAAGAAGAGTGGCATTATTGTTGATGTCATTCGAGGTGCAGAAGGAGGTAATCGCTGATGAATGATTTCTTGTTAACTTATTTACCGAACGTCGTGAAATTCTGGGATTTAATTCAGAAGGCCATTTGGGAAACAGGTTACATGGTCTTGTTTTCATTACTATTTGCGGCACTTATTGGTATACCATTAGGCATTTTACTCGTTGTGACAAGCAAAGGACATCTAAAGCCGATGCCAGCCTTATATCAATTACTTAGTTTTATTGTGAATATCTTTCGATCGATTCCTTATATTGTATTAATTATTATCCTTATCCCAGTCACGCGCGTACTCATACAGACTTCAATCGGACCTAACGCGGCGATTCTCAGTCTTGTTGTTGGATCAGCACCGTTTATTGCTCGTCTGGTGGAAACCTCCATTCGTGAAGTAAATCGAGGCGTGATTGAAGCGGCGCAATCCATGGGTGCTAGCAACTGGCAAATTATCTATAAAATCTTGATTCCAGAGTCGCTTCCAGGTATTGTCTCAGGTATTACGGTTACTGCTGTTAGCCTGGTAGGATATACAGCGATGGCAGGTGTCGTAGGTGCGGGTGGCCTAGGAGCGATGGCATTCAACTATGGCTTTAATGGGTTTAAGCCAGATATCATGCTGGTTACGACTGTCTTGCTGATTATTCTTGTCCAAATCATTCAGATGATTGGTGACGCGATTGCGCGGAAGCTGGATCATCGTTGATTATAATGCATGAAAATAGGGGGGTAAAAGGATGAAAAAGATTTTTTCTACACTAGCGATTGGGGTATTAGCTTTAAGCTTGGCGGCGTGCGGTGCTGGTAATAAAACCGATAATAGCACAGCTACACCACAGGAAGGACAACCAGTCACACTAAAGGTGGGAGCAACGGCTGTTCCTCATGCGGAGATTTTAAATGAAGTGGTTAAACCGATGCTACAGAAGGAGAATATTAATCTTGATGTTGTCCTGTTCCAAGACTTTGTCATGCCTAACACTCAGCTTGCTGAGAAGGAATTAGATGCTAACTATTTTCAGCACATTCCTTGGTTAGAGAAAACGAATAAAGAAAAAGGGTTAGACCTTACGTATGTAGCAGGCATTCACATTGAGCCAATGGGAATTTACTCTAATAAAACCAAAGCTTACAAGGATTTAGCAGCTCTTCCGCAGGGCGCAGTAGTAGCAATTACGAATGCTTCTGCAGAGCAAGGCCGTATTCTTGCCCTTCTTGAAAAAGCGGGTCTGTTAAAATTAAAGGATGGAGTGGCTACCAATGGCACTGTAGCTGACATCGTTGAGAAAAAAATAGAATTAAAAGAGCTAGAACCAGCGATGCTCCCACGTGCAATTGACGATCCGGGTATTGATGCAGCCGTGATTAACTCTAACTTTGCGATGGAAGCTGGATTAAAACCAACAGAGAACTCTATTTATATCGAAGAGGGTAAAGATAACCCAAATGTAAATGTATTGGCGACTCGTCAAGACAATAAAGATAGTGAAGTAATTAAGAAGCTTGCTAAAGCTATGACTTCCCCTGAAGTGAAGGACTTCATTGATAAGAAGTATAATGGTGCTGTAGTGTTTGTAGGACAGCTTAAATAACAATGTCGAAAAAACTGTCGAATAAAATCGGCAGTTTTTTCGTTGAAATGAGCATAGAGGATATACAAAAAGATGATCCAGGATTTTTCTCTAGGTCATCTTTTTGTGCTCATTAGACGGAAGGGTTACGATACCTGACGGGTTACATTGCGGGTTATTTTTCTTTGCCGATTCCATGACCAGATGACAATGCCAAATGGGAGCAACGTTAAAAGAAGTAAGAGAATACCATCCACGAATTGCCAGGAGAGGATGGGGTATTGTAAGAAATCAGTCGTAATTCGGCGAATAATCTCGATTGACTGGAGCAAAAAGAAATTGAAGAAGAAGTAAAGCGCAAAACAAAAGCCCAGCAAAAAGAAAATAGAGTACCAGCGGATCACCTTTTTTTCTCGTATATCTATAGAGTCCCATGTCTCTTGTTCGTCAGGCGTCCATTTTCGATAAAATTTACGTAGAAATAGTTGTGTATTATTAAATAAATTATTACAGCCAAAAAAGGTAGTAAAGACATAATAAATATCCGTTCGCATAAAGAACATGAATTGAAAGCCCAGAGCCATTAAGAAATTCAAGTTCATTAATTTAATAAAGGAGAGTAGAAAATCAGATAGCAGGATGACTCCTACATCATTAGCGTACAGAAGCCAGACACCCATACTAAAAAAGAGGGCATCTCCAGCCATCCCCGCCAGATAGGCTGTATAACGCTTATTGGGTTCCACTAGCACGATGTCTGACATATTTGTTTCTGCCACAGGAAAGAATAGGCGATGGCTAAAACCGATTCGGCTTCCTACCCCAAGAGAACGCACAGCAGTTAAGTGGGCTGTCTCATGGATGAACAAAAACAGATAGTTAACAACAACTGCTAGCAAAAGAGAAGCGGTCAAGGATGCAGAGCTAAAAATATCGGTAAACACGGGAAAATATTCATGATGAACTAAGAGAAGAGTAACAGCAGATAAAAAGCAGGCAATAGAGAAAGAGAAGGTACATTTATTAAATAATACTTTCCCAACATGTTCGGATATCCATGGTAAATGATCGACGCGTATCTCTTTTTCATTTACGACTACTCCATCTACTGTGTATACAAATTGATATTCGTTAATGAGATCGAGTGCAAAATCACGAACATCAACAGGCTCACCAAAGCGCTTTTCCATTTCTTCAGCTACCTGAGTGATGGATTGCCCCTGATCTAGCATCTCAATGATTTCGACTGCGAAGGTAGGCAGCATGATATATTCACTTTTATCGGGTCGACCAATTATGGTTTCTTCTTCATTGACCTGACGTTTTTGTAAGGGATGCATACGCAGCTTACTGGTATTTGTTAATTTCATTGGTTCGTTCCTCCATTAGCTAAGCACTTCTTCGGCTGACTGCTCCAGCGAAAAGATAGAAAGTGTGCGATTTCCTTCACCGCAGGTCGGGCAATCCAGCTCTTTTCTTTCCGTTTCGGAAATGATTTTTGTTTCATAAGTTAAGAAGTTGATCGACACGAATTTTCCCTGAGATTGAACTTGGCTTGTACCTGTGAGAATTTTGCATGCTTCAGAAGCAATAATTCCTGTAATAATGGATAAATTCGGAGCAATAGTAGCTGTAGGAAGATGATATCCTGAATCCACCAAATATCTGAGATCCTGTTCATATTGATCTGGGTTTTGATCATAGTGATGCAGATGGAAACAATCCAAGCAAGGCGTTTTTTTAGGGGAAATATGATAAAAGGTTCCTTCAGTTAGATTCACTCCACCTGCAATATAAGGGATTTCTAATTCAACGCATGCTGTGTTTACCCATCTTTGAATGAAGAAAAAAGGGGTGTCAGCAGCTAAAATAACAAGATCACTATCAGCTATAAGCTCCTTAACATCGTCAACAGAGGAGATTTTCTTCCGAATGGTTTCTACTGACATGCTTGAATTGCGTTCTGTAACAAATTCCTCCGCTACTTCGATTTTTAACCGGCCGATATCACTTTCTTTAAATAATAATTGGCGATTTAAATTACTTAGCTCCACACGGTCAAAATCTGCAATTCGGACATTTGTAACACCCAGACCAGCAAAGCTAGAGAGAAGAGTAGAGCCAAAGGCCCCTGATCCAAGGATAGTTACTTTCTTTTGCAGCAAATCTTCTTGAATCTTGCTAGGAGGATTGTCTATATCCGAATAAATCGAAAAGAAGCGAAGATTTGCCCGATACCGATCCTTTTGAGCCGTTGAGAGAGAAGTTGTTTCTTCCCAGGTCTGATCTTCAAGATAGCCCAGGGAGTTCAGAGCAGTAATCGCCTCTGTTAACTCTTCAAATGTGACCTCTGGATGCTTGCTGACTAGCTCCTGGTGTATCTGCTTACTAGTGCGGGTACCATCAAGTAGCTGAAGTAATGTTTTTATAGACCCCGTTTCATCGGGAATATGATTGAGGAAGCCAGATACTTGTCCAATTTGGAGAGTGTCAGAGCCAATTTCGATAATAGGGTGGATTTCTTTTAAGATAGGTTTTTGTTCCATACAATACATCTCCTTATAGGTATAGAAACGACGATAAGAGTAGCGTACCAACGATCCATAATCCACTTGCAATCATAAACAGGAATAAAACAAATAATTGTCAGAATTATCTAACGTAGATTGTATCGTTTCGTTAGGTGTATTTCAATATAAATTTACAATTTTCAGTTATTTGCTTGAAACTGTATAAAGGACTGCTTTTTTCATTCATGTCATTCAGGATGTCTCATGTTGGTGGTCCCAAAGTTCGTAAGAAAACGAAAACCGTTCACAAGGATACTTATAGGAGAAAAGGATAAAACTAGGAGTAGAACAAAATGTTTTGGCTACCTAACCGGAATCGATTTTTGCAATTTGACAGAATTACCGAATTGCAAAACTATTTCGTTTTTAGTAAATTAGAACCATAAAATCCTATTACAGTAATTTTTAGTTCTATATTACCAAAAATACACTTTATTTTTATTTATTTATCTTGATAATTAATAAAAAATAATTAAATGTAAAAGAAAATTATATTATATTATTCTGAAAAAGAGTATAGTAAAGCAAATGAGAAAGAAAAAAGGGGGACACAAAAAGATGAAAAAGAATATCTTTGTACTAATGAGTTCCGTTTTGGTTTTGGGCGCAGCTTTAGCAGGATGTGGAGGTAACACAAGCACATCAGCACCGGCAGCTACTGATGCATCGAAACAAGAAGCTTCAAAAGGTGAGAAGAAGGTATTGCGTTTGAACATGCATACTGAACCACCAACAGCAGACCCAGGCATTGCGGAGGACTCCACTTCTGGTGCAGTGGTCCGTGCAATCTTTGATGGCTTGACTCGTACCGATAGCGAAGGAAAACCACAGCCATCCGTAGCTGAAAAAATTGATGTTTCAACTGATGGCAAGAAATATACCTTCCATTTAAGAGATGCTAAATGGAGCAACGGCGAGCCGCTAACAGCGCACGATTTTGAATTTGCTTGGAAGCGTGCATTAGATCCAGCGACAGCATCCAACTATGCTTACCAACTGTATTACATTAAAGGTGGGGAAGCATTTCACACAGGAAAAGGTAAAAAAGAGGATATAGGTGTTAAAGCGACGGGCGATAAGACCTTGGAAGTAGAATTGGAAAACCCAACACCATTCTTCCTAGAGCTTACTAGCTTCTATACGTATTATCCTGTAAATAAAAAGCTGGTTGAATCCAACAAAGATTGGGCTAAAGAAGCTAAGACAATCGTTGGTAACGGACCATTTAAAATGACGAACTGGGAACATAAGAGCAAAATGACTCTTGAGAAAAATGAACACTACTGGGATGCCGATGTTGTAAAAATCGACAAGCTTGAATTCTCTATGGTAGAGGATGAAAATACCGAGCTTTCCATGTATGATAACGGTGAGTTGGATTGGGCAGGTAACCCTCTAAGCAATATTCCGTTGGATTCAATTCCTGCTCTGCAACAAAATAATACGTTGATTACAAAGCCAAAGGCATCCATTTATTGGTATAAAATGAACACGGAGAAGGCTCCTTTTAATAACGCCAAAATCCGTAAAGCATTTGCCTATGCTGTAAATCGTGATGCGATCGTTAAGAACGTAACACAGTCCGGACAAATTCCAGCAATGGGAATGCTACCACCTACTATGGCATTTAAAAAAGAGGGCTACTTTAAAGATAATAATGTAGACGAAGCTAAAAAGCTCTTAGCAGAGGGTATGAAAGAAATGGGCTGGGATAAGTTGCCTCCAGTTATGATTTCAATCAACACCTCTGAAAACCATAAAAAAATTGCAGAAGCTGTTCAAGACCAATGGAAAAAAGGTCTGGGCGTTGATGTGAAGATAGAGAATTCCGAGTGGAAGGTATACTTGGATAAACTACACCAAGGTAACTACCAAATCGGACGTATGGGTTGGAATGCTGACTTTAACGATCCAATTAACTATATTGAGTTGTTCCGTGATAAAAAGGGTGGAAACAACGATACTAACTGGGAAAATGCTGAATACAAACGACTTGTGAACGAGTCTCAAAAAGAGCTAGACAAAGCAAAGCGTGATGCGTTATTACAAAAGGCAGAGGAAATCTTCATGGACGAACTGCCAGTTATCCCGGTCTACTTCTACACCGATTCCTGGGTGCAAAATCCTAAGCTGAAGGGTGTAAGCTTCGATGCTATGGGTAACATTGACTGGAAATGGGCAGATTTAGAACAATAAGATTACTAGAAATCAGATAGATAAAAGAGGGGCAAATGATGCCCCTCTTTATTTTTTTGAACATATAAATGTAAATTTTGTAACATAAATTAAAATTAATTTTCGTTATAAAAGTGTTTGTTACCGAAAAAAACAAGGTATATTTAATTCTATATATCTTTTTTTAGGGGGCATAATACACATGAATAAAAGCGTTTTTGCAGCTGTAAGCTCCATTTTAGTTCTTAGTACAGCATTGGCCGGCTGTGGTGGCAATGCAGCCTCTGAGAATAAAACAGGAGCGGCTAGTGGTACTCATGAGCAAGTCCTACGTGTGAATCTGCATTCTGAACCACCTACTGCGGACCCTGGCCTTGCGGATGACAATGCTTCCTCTGCCATTTTGAGAGCGACTTTTGATGGCTTGATGCGCTCAGGTAAAGACGGGGACATAACAAAATCTGTAGCGAAAGATTATAAAATTTCTGAAGATGGCAAAACTTATACATTTACTTTACGCGATTCACTATGGTCTAACGGTGAAAAATTAACAGCAAAAGATTTCGAATATGCCTGGAAACGTGTACTAAATCCGAAAACAGCGGCTTCTTATGCCTATCAATTGTATTATTTGAAAAATGCAGAAGCTTATAACAAAGGGCAAGCCAAGGCTGAGGATGTTGGTGTGAAAGCGCTTGATGAGCACACGCTTGAAGTCACCTTGAACAATCCAACTCCGTTCTTCCTAGAGCTCACAGCATTCTATACGCTTTATCCTGTAAATGAAAAAGTTGTAACATCTAGCGAAAAATGGGCAGGAGAGGCAAGTACGCATGTTGGTAACGGACCGTTTAAAATGGAATCCTGGAAGCACAAAAACGAAATCGTTCTTGTGAAAAATGATAATTACTGGGATAAAGATAACGTAAAATTGGAAAAAATCGTCTATCAAATGATTGATGATGAAAATACAGAGCTATCCATGTTTGAAAATGGAGACCTTGATTGGGCAGGTCAGCCTAATGGTATGCTACCAATTGATGCAATCGCTCCTAACATGGCATCCGGCAAATTGCATGTTCAGCCAAAAGCAGGTATCTATTGGTACAAATTTAATACGGAGAAGGCACCGTTTAATAATGTAAAAATCCGTAAAGCATTTGCATATGCAATTGATCGCAAAACAATCACAGATAACATTACACAATCTGGCCAAACCCCTGCTACTAATCTGCTGCCTCCAACTATGGCTTTAGCAAAAGAGGGTTTCTTTAAAGATGGCGATGTAGATACAGCGAAAAAGCTTCTTGCTGAAGGTATGAAGGAAGAGGGCTTAACGAAGCTTCCACCAATTGAAATTTCCTTTAATACTGCGGAAAAGCATAAGAAGATTGCGGAAGCGATTCAAGATCAATGGAAAAAGGCTTTTGATATTGACGTGAAGCTGACTAACAAAGAATGGAAAGTATTTATTGATGACCTACACAGAGGTAACTACCAAGTAGGTCGCAATGGCTGGAATGCCGATTACAATGATCCAATTAGCTTCTTACAGATCTATAAAGATAAAACTGGTGGAAACAACGATACCAAATGGGAAAATGCAAAATACAAAGAACTGTTAAATAAAGCTGATGCTGAAACAAACCCAGAGGTACGCAAAGGGTATTTGGCAGATGCAGAGAAAATTATTATTGATGAAATGCCAGTTATTCCGATCTACTTTGATTCCAATGTTTGGCTACAAAATGACAACCTCAAAGGTGCTGTTGTAGATGCTATGGGTAATGTAGATTTCAAGTGGTCCTCTTTTGAATAAACGTTAAAAAAAACCAAATAAATGGTAACAGAAAAAAGCAGAGTTCCAGAGGGAATTCTGTTTTTTTCGTTTTGATAGGACAAATGACCAAGCGAGTTTACCATCTATTTCATAGAGTAAAGAGAACGATGATATCAGGGGAGGATGATTATGGACTGGGGAAAAATTTTGAAATTGGCGGCGACAGTTGACAAGAATAAATTAAAAACGGAATCAGGAATTCGTGAGGTTATCAAGGATTTAGCAAGTAGATCAGGTAAAGATTTATCAAAAAGGGACTTGGACAATTATACAGAGCAAGTAAAGAAACTTATGCAGAAAAAAGACATTGGCAGCATGCTGGATCAATTAAAGAAAAAGGGCCTAGACCAAAGTGATTTAGACAGAATCAAAAAAGGGATGAAGTAAAGGAGAGGGTTGTCATTTCAAAGAAGACACCACTAAAACGTCGAAACTCAACCCAAAGCAATCAACTAAGGATGCTATCCACAATTCAGCAAAACCAACATGCACATGTTCAACAAGAAATGGCCCATCTCCGAAGAGAAATTCAGGAAATAAAAATGATGTTAGGAAGGCTACGACCTGTCGAGCCAGAACGTAAACGGCTTAGCTTTAGTCTTTTTCCTAGGAGAGGGAAGCCGCCAGAGCCTGTCATTGTGCAAGAACCACCAAAACCAAGTCCCGGAATTAATTTGGAGCAAGTGCTACCGTTGCTCCCCCAGCTATCTTCCATAATGCCGGAAATTAGCAAAGTGATGCCAAAGATATCGAAATCTAAGATGAAGGATACCATGCAGATTCTTTCTAATCCTGCCGTAGCTAATGTAATCCAACAGATATTAGGCAACCTCCAAACAAATAACTTACCTATTCCAGTTAAATATGAGACAAAAAAACGGTAACGAAAATGGTTTAAAAAACCAAAAAGAAAAAAGTAAATTTTGTAAAAAAGATTACGGTGAAAAGCTGCCCCCTTAAGAAAAGACCTGGGGGGCAGTTTTTTTACTGTTATACGGCTAATAATGAACCACTAGCTCAATTGTTTTGCTATTATAAATTATCGTCACTTGAAGCTAGTGTGAGGATTTTTAGTACCAAAAGCCTAAAAACTTTTCTCATCAAGTAACGTCTAAAGTAATGAACAGCAAGATAGGGGAGGAGAAATTTTGAAAAAGTTTGTTTTAGGCTTGGTTGCCTTGAGTAGTTTTATTTGGATGGCGCCTCAAGCAATAGATGCCGCAGGACAGTCGACACAGGGCAATATACAATTACGGATCGAGGGTAGGAGCGTTAATGCGGAAGTTCCTCCGCTCATCTCCAACGGACGCACCCTTGTCCCTGTTCGCGTTATTGCAGAGGGCTTGGGAGCAAAAATTGATTGGAACCAACAGGAGCGAAAGGCTAAGATTACGAAAGATAATCGAGAGGTAATTTTGCAGTTAAGCAGCAAGAAAGCCTACATAAACGGGAAAGCACAGACCTTAGAGGCCACGCCTGAGCTCATTAATAATCGGATGCTACTACCGCTGCGATTTGTGGGGGAAGCATTAGGAGCGACGGTAGGATGGGATAATGACAGCCGGACCGTAATTGTCAACCAACCTGTTCAGACGCAAATTAATGGACAATCTTTACCGGCTACTGAGAAAGTATATCATTGGGAGGATAAGGTTTTATTGCCGGTGAAGACGATTGCAGACAGATTGGGAGTTTCCCAAGACGAGCTAACTGCCAAGGCCAGCTTGAAGAAAGTAATTGATTCGACGACTGTTATATCCTTACAAGATATAACAGACAGTATCGGAACAGATGTAGCCGAATGGGACGAAAAGCGCAATGAAGTGGTTATTACTCGCATGAACAGATTGACAGATATTGAGCCACAGGATGAAAGTGTTCAGATTCAAACCAGATATAAGGTATCGCCAACTGTGTCAGTCTTACAAAATCCCTATCGGATTGTCATGGATTTCCCGGAAATGGAACTATCCAATAAAATGCGTGACGAGGAAAACAAAGAGATAGTGATTGATCAAAGGAAAGAGAGCAGTTCCTCCGATTATTCCACCTCTAATATGGATAGTCCAGAAAAATTGGAGCTAAGTGATGGAGCTTCCAATGATGCATCCATTAGCGCAGTCAGCCAACAAACTCAACCGCTTATCCGATCGATTCGATACAGCCAATATCAGGACAATCCTAAAACGGTCAGAGTTGTAGTGGAATTGAATCGCTCAAGTAAATATCAGCTAGTGTCGACAAATGATGGTGTAAAGCTGCAATTACAAGCTAAACCGCAAAAAACGGGGTATCTCATTGTTGTAGATGCGGGGCATGGTGGTCATGATGTAGGAGCCAAAGGAACGGTCGGCAACTATGAAAAGGATTTTACTTTAGCTGTAGCTAATCGTTTAGTTGAATACCTAAAACAGCATAAAGAATTTCAAGTCATCGCAACCCGCAGCACCGATACGTATTTGACGCTAAAGGAGCGTACAGATATAGCCAATGAGATAGATGCTGATGTATTTATCTCCGTACATGCCAACTCCTTTAATCCGGAAACGCGCGGAACCGAAACCTATTATTACAATCAGAATAGCTTGGATTTAGCGCGTGTGGTTCATAAGCACCTATTGGCGGCCACTCAATTCCCTGACCGGAAAGTGAAACAAAACAACTTTTATGTTGTAAAGAACACGAAAATGCCTGCTGTATTAACAGAAACAGGATTTCTCACGAATCAAATCGAAAATACTCAATTAATGTCCCCACAGTTTCAAGATAAAGTAGCAAAATCATTAGCAGATGCGATCTTTGAGTATTACCAAACCTACTAAGGAAACGAAAGGAAGGTGTGAGATGAAACGAATAGCTCTTATCATGTGTGCCCTTCTAGCCTTACTAGTGGCTGCATGCAATAACAATTCTACGCCAGTGGAACCATCTAAAGATGCCAAGACAGAACAACCTGTGAAGGAAACACAACAGCTAACTCTTACCCTTTACTATGCAGACAATGATTTAACCAAGCTAATAGAAGAGAAGCAGCAGATTACAGCGCCTGCATCTGACAAGGACAAGTATGCAAAGGCAATGGAATTGCTGGGGAAACCATCCAAGCCAGAACATAATGCGCTGTGGAAAGATTTTGGTTACCACTCCATTACGTTTGAAAACGGTACGTTAACCATTGATGCTAAGGGGACAAACCAATATAATATGGGCTCTAGTGGTGAAGCCTTTGCTATTGATGCATTGAAACAAACCATGTTTCAGTTCCCAGAGGTTATGAAAATCGTTGTTTTAGTAGATGGGAAAAAGACAGAATCCCTCATGGGGCATGTTAGCATTGATGAACCATTAACTCGTTCTACACCCTAACAGAACGAACCTGAATAGAATATGAGGTAGAAACAAAAAAACGGTGTGTCTAGCATGACGCACCGTTTTTCGTTTTATATGAGTCGGCTTGTACACATAGAAGATTTCTAGGTACGTTGACGGTCTCTCCCAAAAAACTTGATAGCATAAATTCCGGAAATACCAATAATCGTGTAAATAATACGACTTAAAGTAGAGTTCATACCCCCAAACAAGGTGGCAACCACATCAAGTTGGAATAAGCCAACTAGCCCCCAGTTGATAGCACCGATAATAACAAGAAGCAATACTAATTTATCCATGCGCCTACTCACTCCTTTCTTTATAAGTAGTTTCATGATTTCCTTTTCAAATTTAGATTATTCATGCTGGCTTTGACCCAAAAGGAAAGCCCGCTGTTTCTTGTACACCTTAAAAAAAAATTTACACAAATCTCATACAGGCTTCATGTCTGTCGTGTAATCTGTGAATACAAGCAAGGAGAGGAGCGAAGTTCTTGAGCATGATTAAGGTGCAAGACCTGCATGTCTATTACGGATTAACACATGCTTTAAAGCATATTGAAATGGAGATTGAACCAAAATCAATTACCGCTTTAATCGGTCCTTCCGGCTGTGGGAAATCAACCTTTTTACGGACAATTAACCGCATGAATGATATGATTCCGCAAGTGAAAATCACCGGAAGCATTCAGATTGCAGGTAAAAATATATATGATGCCAATTGGGATGTGGAGCAATTACGTAAGCAAGTCGGAATGGTGTTTCAAAAGCCTACTCCTTTTCCAAAAAGCATTTATGAAAACATTGTATATGGTCCGAAATTACATGGGATTCGAGATAAGAAGCAACTAGAGGAATTGGTTGAGGCTAGCTTGCGGCAGGCAGCCTTGTGGGAAGAGGTAAAGGATAGTTTGCATAAACCCGCCCATGGTTTATCAGGTGGACAGCAGCAACGCTTATGTATTGCACGGGCTCTAGCCGTAGAACCAGAGATCATCTTGTTGGATGAACCGACATCTGCCCTTGACCCTATTGCTACAGCTAAAATAGAGGAGCTGTTGATACAATTAAAGGAAAGCTATACATTGGTGATGGTAACGCATAACATGCAACAAGCTGCTCGTATTTCTGATAAAACAGCATTCTTTTTACAAGGTGAATGCATTGAAATGAACCAAACCACTGAGGTGTTTGAGAATCCTAAAGATCAACGCCTGAAGGACTATATCTCCGGCCGTTTTGGCTGATTATGAGATACAGCTATACCCCCCTTTATTTTGAAGAGCGGCTAAAGCCGTTCTTTTTTTTTCTCCAATTCAAGTGTAACTGTAAAAATCGTGTTATTACTCAGAGAAATCAAAACCTTGGATTCCAATTTTCACTATCCATATAGTATACTTGGTGAAGAAAGTTTATACAAAGGTGGGAAGAATATGGAGACCACAGATATGATTCAAATGATGGTGCTTGCTGACTTATTCAAACTACTCGGTGACAAGACGAGATTAACCATTATGGCTTTGTTACAAGTTCAATCTCTATGTGTACGTGATTTGGTAGAAATTTTACAAGCTTCTCAGCCATCCGTTTCCCAACATTTAGCGAAACTTAAAGGACAAGGATTGGTAAAGGAAGAACGCCGTGGAGCCTGGGTATTTTACTCCCTAAACAACGAGGCTGCTCCAGTTATGAAGATCATTCTTGAGCATTTGCCTGATGTTAAGCCACTTGTTGAAAAGCAACAGCGTGTTACCTTAAGCAGTTAGATAGAGAAGACCATCATACGAAAAGGAGTGCTAGTAAAGGCTCCTTTTTTGTATATTCATACGGAAATGACGAAGATATTCCGGGTAAAATATTCGATTTAAATGATCGTTTAAAAGTTCATTTTGAGATATACCTGTTAAAATAAGGTGTGGATACGCTCTCTTGATTACGCACAAATTATATGTGTCATCAAGGGAGGTGAGATATCCATGAGAAACAAACAACAAGATTTGAACAATGCTGCTCGTGCTGCTGCACAACGAAATACAGCAACTGAGTTTGCAAGTGAAACAAATGCTGCTCAAGTACAAAGACAAAATCAAGCATCTGCTGCTCGTGCTGCTGCACAACAAAATACAGCAACTGAGTTCGCAAGCGAAACAAACGCAGTTCCAAATCAAGCATCTGCTGCTCGTGCTGCTGCACAACAAAATACAGCGACTGAGTTCGCAAGCGAAACGAACGTAGCTCAAGTGCAAAAGCAGAACCGAGTTTCTGCTGCCCGCGCTGCTCAACAAAACAACGCTACTAAATAATAGGTTTCGCGAAAGACCTTCACCCTTGGGGTGAGGGTCTTTTTAGATTTTTGCAGGCTATCCAAGACAAACTCTAACTTGTCTGCATATTGGGATGAGAAGGCTCATAGATATATAACGCATAGAGCAGGAGGGGAAACTGTTAGCTCTACAGACTTTACTAAAGTTCTGTTAGCGCAGGAATATTTGCGGAATGTGCAAGATTCAGTCGGCTTGTAGAATATGTTGACTGGAGCTGGCTGGATAGCTATCTGACAAATTTCCTAGGAAATAGACAGTCAAGCCCTTCATTGTCGAAACTAGACAAGGGGAGTTGAGGTAATGAAACGTAGAGCTTTAGGTTTAGTCATGCTATTGGTGCTCTCGTTGCTCGTGACGGGATGCTTCGGGACAAAGACACCAGAGGATGTAGTGAATGAATTAGGAGGGAAGATGGACAAAATTACCGGTTACAAGACCAATGCAGTGTTAACTCTGCAAACCGGTACCACACCACAAGAATATGATGTGGAGGTCTGGTATTCTAAACAAAATAATTATCGTGTAGCTCTCACATCTAAACAGCGCAACATTACACAAATTATTTTACGTAATGATGAAGGTGTTTTTGTCTTAACTCCACATCTGAAAAAAAGCTTCCGTTTTCAAAGTGGATGGCCAGAAAACAATGGACCTCTCTACTTATATGAAACGTTGGTTAACAGTATTGTAAATGATGCTGATCGTAAATTGAAAATGGATGATAAGGAGTATGTCTTTGAAGTAAAAGCGAACTACAGTGGCAATCGTTCCTTTAGCAAGCAAAAAATTTGGATGAGCAATGATTTGAGACCAACGAGAGCCGAGATTATGGACAATAATATGAATAAGCTGGTAGAAATTAATTTCACTGAGTTCAACTTTAACCCTGAATTTCCAAAGGACGCGTTCGATAAAGATAAGAACATGACTAGTGCTCTCCCTTCTGTTCCTACTATGGGTCAAACTGAAACAGGTGTGAAGAAGCCTACGAGCCAATTTGGGGTTATACAGCCAACTTATGTACCGGCAGGAATTAAACTAAACAACATTGAACCAGTGACTCATAATAATGAGAAGAGCGTATTGTTACAATATAAAGGAGAGTACAACTACTCCTTGATGGAAAGCCGCCCAACGGCTGCTACCGTTTCTTATGAACAAGGAATGCCTGTAGATCTTGGTTTTACCATTGGTGTTCTGTATCAGACTGCTGAAGAAAAACGCATTCTTAAATGGGAGCTGGATGGTGTCGAATTCACACTCTCTGGGGACTTGCCTGAAGATGAAATGCTAAAAGTAGCACAATCTACTTATGGTGTAGGCGGTAAATAAAGCATCGCAGCTACAAGAGGCGAAGTGTCTTCGTCTCTTTTTCTATGTATCATGAGGAAAGAAGAGTATATGTACGAACTATAGACATTACTTGCCCACTCAAGCAGTATCTAATCGGCAAATATAGACAAATTTTTCTGACAGTTCATGTTGCTTCATTGACAGGCTCCCCAAAAAAACGGTAAGATACGTAACGAGTTATTTATAAGGGGTGATTCAACTCAGATGAAACATGAATATGGTGAGGTACTTTATCATGAAAAAGCGACCTATTCAGATTTATTCTTACGTAAGGATGCTAAAATGCGAATTATGGAAACGGTACTTTTTGTGATAATCATGATTTTGCTGTCGAATTTTTTTGGTGATCGGGATAGCACAGTATTTAAAGTAATCGCCATAGCAAGTGCTGTAGCACTGGTGGGCTTGGCTCCGTTCTTTTATAAGTGGAGACTTCGACCAGCTTACACTGTGACGAAATCTCATCTCATTATCAATATTCGCGGACAGGAAACAGCGTATCCACTGACGCAAGTAGAGCCGATTATTGAAGGGAGACATATGTATCGTATTAACGGAAAACGTATGCCCCTCATGATATCTCATAAATTTCTAGCTCATTTAAACGAGAGACTACATGTTATTAACAGAAAGAATAAGAGGCGATAATTCATGAAGCCATATGCCCGCGATACATGGATAGAAGTTGATCTGGATGCGATTGCGGCTAATGTCTCTGCCCTGCGCCAACATATCCCTGCCCACTCAGAAATAATGGCAGTAGTTAAAGCGGATGGATATGGTCATGGTTCAGAATATACGGCCAGAGAAGCACTTGCGCATGGAGCTACCAGACTGGCGGTAGCTGCTTTAGACGAGGCGCTTGTGCTGCGACGAGCAGGTATTACAGCACCGATCCTTGTTTTAGGTTATACCCCCGTAGATGCTATGCAAACCGCTGTAGAAGAGAATATTCAATTGACCGTTTATCATCTTCAGTGGCTACAAGATGCTGCCCGTCTTTTGGTAGGCAGTTCTAAAAAGTTGGAGATTCATGTCAAAGTTGATACAGGTATGGGACGCATCGGGGTAAGTGATGAAAAAGAATTACTGGAGCTTATCCATACGATAACTACAAATGATTCCATGCGTTGGGTTGGAATATTCACGCACTTTGCTTGCGCAGATGAGGAAGACACTACACATGTAAAAGGACAGCACACCTTATTTCAGGAACGTCTGAAAGCTGTTGAGCAAGCAGGCTATAAGCTTCCTCTCATTCATTGCAATAATACGGCTGCAGCTATTGTTTTTCCAGAATGGAGTTATGATTTGATTCGATTGGGCATAGGCTTATACGGATTGTATCCTTCCGACTTCATTAAACAACAGCATGTACTTGATCTAAAACCAGCTCTCAGCTTAAAAACCCGAATTTCCCATGTGAAAAATATGCCCCCGCATTCCACAATCAGCTATGGAGCCACCTATACAACCACCGATCAAGAACAGATAGCCACTGTGCCAATCGGATATGGTGATGGCTTTCCCCGTTTATTGTCTAATCGAGGTGTCGCCTTATGTCATGGCAAACGAGTGCCTATTGTAGGCAGAGTGTGTATGGACCAAACCATTCTTCATATTCACTCAGGAGATGCCCAGGTAGGGGACGAAGTGGTTTTGTACGGAAAACAAGGGAATGAAGAAATTACGCTCGATGAGATAGCCGAGTGTTTGGGAACAATCAATTATGAAGTAACATGTATGCTCAATTATCGCATTCCTCGCGTTTACTTACGAAATGGGAAAATTGTCGGTATCTGTCATGGAATTGCCAATAAATTCTTGGAAGAATATCGAAAAATGGCAGGAATTTAGCGGAAAAGATCGAATACCTTTTAAGGTGGGCATCATGCATCGGTGAAAAGCATCAAAAAGGTATATTTTTGCATATGGTTCGACATAATGGTACTGATAAGATCAGAAGAGAACGGAAAGCGTTCGAGAACAGAGGGTACGGTCATGGCTGGAGGTGGATTTGTCTTGTCTAAAAGCAATACAAAACGTATCATGATCAGTTTGCCGCAACATTTATTGCAAGAGGTAGACGGCGTCGTGCAGAAAGAGAGATCAAACCGAAGTGAATTGATTCGTCAAGCGATGAGTCTCTACCTCAAGGAACGAAAAAAACGCTTTATACGAGAAACAATGCAACGTGGCTATTTGGAAATGGCTAAAATCAATCTCAATATGGCATCGGAGGCTTTTGAAGCAGAAGAGGAAGCCGATCTTACCTTAGACCGCTTAGTTAGCGGGGTGTAGTATGTGAATGTTAAACGTGGCGATGTATTTTTCGCGGACCTTTCCCCTGTGGTTGGCTCCGAGCAAGGTGGAGTTAGACCGGTATTAGTTATACAAAACGATATTGGAAATCGATTTAGTCCGACGGTTATCGTCGCTGCGATCACTGCTCAGATTCAAAAGGCAAAGCTGCCTACGCATGTGGAAATCGATGCAAAAACATATGGGTTTGATCGTGACTCTGTCATCTTATTGGAACAAATAAGAACCATTGATAAGCAAAGGTTGACTGATAAAATCACTCATCTAGACGATGAGATGATGGAAAGAGTGAATGAATCACTTCAGATCAGCCTCGGATTAATAGATTTTTAATAACGGATGAAAAAAGGATCTTTCGCGATTAAAGGCGAAGGGTCCTTTTTTCATCAAGAGTAGATTTCAGAGCTGGAAGTCTCTTTATTACAACGTAGATCCTTACAAAACCTAGGGGAAACCCTGTCCCCCAGCCTAGGTAAACTTGTAAACGAAACCTCAGGGGGCTATCATACTAGTTAGATGTAAAAAGATTGAGAACTTCTGTAAACCTTGGGAGGATAGGTACATGGATGTTAAACAAATGGCTGCCACCCTTGCACGAGAACTAGGTGTAGGTGTTCAGCAGGTCGTACAAACAATAACCTTGCTTGATGAAGGAAATACCGTTCCATTTATTTCTCGCTATCGGAAAGAAATGACTGGTCAATTAGACGAGACACAAATACGGACTATTGAAGAACGTGTACGTTACTTACGAAATTTAATTGTCAGAAAAGAAGAGGTTCTTCGTTTAATTGAGGAGCAAGGAAAGCTAACAGAAGAATTATCAATCGCAATTCAAAAGGCCACCAAGCTTCAGGAGGTGGAGGATCTTTATCGTCCTTATAAGCAAAAACGCCGTACACGTGCTACGATTGCCAAAGAAAAAGGATTAGAGCCTCTTGCCGCTTATATACTGTCCTTACCGCAGACAGGTGATCCTTCCTCAGAAGCTAGTCGTTATATAGACACCGAAAAAGGTGTTGAAACAGCAGAAGATGCCTTGCAGGGGGCAATGGATATTATTGCTGAGCAAATCTCCGATGACGCAGAATATCGGAAATGGATTCGTGAAAAAACGTTCATGAAAGCTATCCTGCTCACGGAGCAAAAGGAAAAAGAAGAAGACGGAAAAAATGTTTACGAAATGTATTATAGTTACTCCGAGCCGGTCAAAAAAGTAGTTCCTCATCGCGTTCTGGCCATCAATCGTGGTGAAAAGGAAGGGATTCTTAAGGTTTCTTTAGAAACGCCTGGGGAGGATATCATTGCATTTCTTCAAAGAAAAATACTAACCCAGAAGACGGTCGTTGAGGATGCAATCAAGCAAACAATTGAGGATAGCTACAAGCGTTTAATTGCTCCTTCTATTGAACGTGAGGTAAGGAATGAATTGACAGAGGTAGCTGAAGAGAGAGCGATTCACATCTTTGCTGAGAATTTACGCAACTTGCTGCTTCAGCCTCCGTTTAAAGGAAAAGTGGTATTGGGTGTTGACCCTGCCTTTCGTACTGGCTGTAAGCTTGCCGTGGTGGATGATACGGGTAAAAAGCTTTACATAAATGTGATTTATCCAACGCCACCAGTAAGCAAAGTTAAAGAAGCTAGTGAAACCGTGAAAAAAATTATTGATGAATATCAGGTAGATGTAGTTGCAATCGGGAACGGTACAGCTTCTAGGGAGACTGAGCAGTTTATCGCTGATGTATTAAAAGAAGCAAAGCGTGATGTCTCCTATATCATTGTGAATGAAGCAGGAGCATCTGTGTATTCGGCGTCAGCGTTAGCGAAGGAAGAGTTTCCTGAATTGGATGTAGCAGAAAGAAGTGCTATTTCTATCGCTCGCCGTTTACAAGATCCGCTGGCTGAATTAGTAAAAATTGATCCAAAATCAGTGGGTGTTGGACAGTATCAGCATGATGTATCGCAAACTCGTTTAGCGGAAAGTCTTGAATTCGTGGTATCATCAGCAGTTAATCACGTCGGAGTGGATGTGAATACAGCTTCTGCTTCTTTGCTTCAATATGTATCTGGAGTAAACAAGCAAGTAGCATCAAATATTGTGAAACTTCGTGAAGAGAATGGGAAATTTTCAAACCGATCCCAATTAAAAAAGGTACCTCGATTGGGTGCTAAAACCTATGAGCAATGCATCGGCTTCTTGCGTGTTATGGACGGAGAGAACTCTCTTGATCGTACTCCTATTCATCCAGAGTCATATGAGGTTACGTACAAGCTGTTAACACATCTACAAATCCAGCCTGAGGAAATTGGCAGTGAGGCTTGTAAGAAGCAGGTCATGAATATTTCTTTGCCACAAATGGCAGCAGAGCTTGAGATTGGTGAACCAACCCTAAAAGATATTGTAGATAGCCTTTTACGCCCAGGACGTGATCCGCGTGATGAGCTGCCTAAGCCGCTGTTAAGTAAAGATGTTTTGAAAATAACAGACCTGAGCAAGGGAATGAAGATGCAGGGTACGATTCGCAATGTGGTTGATTTTGGGGCATTTGTTGATATCGGGCTAAAAAATGATGGGCTGATCCATATTTCTCAGTTGAAAAAGGGATTCGTAAAACATCCTCTTGATGTTGTAGCAGTTGGAGATATCGTTGATGTCTGGGTAATGGATATTGACGAGAAACGTCAGCGGGTTGGTATGACCATGATTTCTCCCGAAGAATAGTGCCAATCATTTTGTAAAAGAGCAGGTTTTTCAACTAGTTAATGTCTCTAAGCGGACAAAAAGCCGTCCTATTCCTCAGGGCGGCTACTTTGCTTTTCTAAATATAGAAACCAACAGCTGTTTAGCAATCGAATTTGTCTTACATCCTTCCCAAAGAAGGCGCGTTGTAGCTGTTTACGCATCCATTGTGGCATAAAAAATACCTCCTGCGCTTTCTTACTGGCATTGTATGCAGGAAGAAAGGTGAAGGTACCTGTCTGTATAGGTCATTACCTAATTCTAATGTCTGGTACAAGATAACATTCTATTCGTCTTCTGCTAACCCTTCTAATTGTGCTTGCAGAGCGCGAATTTCGGTTAATAAGGAACGGAGGGGGTACTCTGTTTCATTCAAACAGGAAAAGCTGGACTCTAATTCATTCAGATAGGAAAGACCATCTACAATCTTTAGTTCTTGTGAAAGAAGTTCAAGATCACTACATTCGCATAGCATATACGGTAATTCGGGTCTAGTGACTACGGTTAATTTGTTATGTTCTTTTTGTAGCCGTTTAAGCAGGGCTAAAAGCTGATACATATGTGATGACGGCATTTGTACAAAAAAAAGCTCGCTCTTTTTTTGCAAAAGTAGGTAGCGCATGAAAGCCTCCATCTGTAAATTGACTTGCGTTCATGCACAAGTGTAGCGTATCCTTCAAGCAGAATTCAAGAGATTTTGTTATAGTAAGTACAGTCGGAAAGACTTAGGGGGAGACGTGTTTGAACGATAAGGAATTGCAAAAACTAGTGGAAGAGATATCGGTAGGTGATTTTGCCAAACCGTTTCGTCATCATGCTCGTTTTAACTCACGTTTGCGCACGACTGGTGGTAGATATTTATTGCGTTCGCATGATCTTGAGTTTAATCCCCTTCATCTTCAAGAACATGGTAAGGAAGAACTGATTGGTATCATTAAGCATGAATTATGCCATTATCACCTTCATCTGGAGGGAAAGGGCTATCGACATCGTGATCAGGATTTTATTCAATTATTACAGCAGGTAGGTGGAGCAAGATACTGCTCCAGACTTAGCAGACAAAAAATCGTGCTGCCATATCGCTATCAACTAATCTGCACGGACTGTGGATTTTCGTATAAAAGAAAGAGAAAGATTAACCTAGCTCGCTATGTGTGTGGCAGGTGTCGAGGTAAATTACGTATCGAGCCCTTGTCACAGGGATAGGAACCCGCCTTTACATGCCATTTTCGACAGGGCTATAATAAAAAGAATGGAGGAATGGCAAGGCAATGACGTATGAATTTGAATTTACTAGTCAGCAAGCGACCCAGGAATTCGCAGAAAAACTAGCTCAGCTTTTGAAGCCAGGGGATTTCTTGGCGTTGGAAGGGGATTTGGGGGCTGGTAAAACCACGTTTACACAAGGATTGGCACGGGGACTCGGGGTGAAACGTGTGGTCAATAGTCCAACCTTTACGATTATTAAAGAGTATGCTGGACGTTTGCCGCTTTATCATATGGATGTATACCGGGTCGCTGATCAGGTGGATGATTTAGGGCTTGATGAGTATTTTTATGGTGAAGGTGTTTGTGTTGTAGAATGGGCCTCTTTAATCCCGGATCATGTACCGGAGGATCGAATGACGATTCATTTGCTTCAACAAGGAGAGAATGTTCGCCTATGCCGACTTGAGGTAGTAGGAAAACGAAGTGAACAGGTAGGTAAGGAGATTGATCAACATGTGCGTGCTGGCAATTGATACCTCCAATCTCGTGCTTAGCGTCGCTGTGGTCGATGATTCACGAGTGCGGGGAGAATGGACAAGTAATTTAAATAAAAATCATTCCGTCACAGTAATGGACGGGATATCCACGCTGCTGGATGAACTAAATATTGACCCGGCAGAATTGACAGGAATTGCTGTAGCCAAGGGACCTGGTTCTTACACAGGAGTTCGGATTGGGGTAGCTACGGCGAAAAGCATGGCTTGGTCTCTTGGGATTCCTGTGATTGGTATCTCTAGCCTAGAAGCGGTAGGAATGAATGCTCTTTCTTTTACAGGAGGAATTGTCCCGCTCTTTGATGCAAGGCGAGGTCAAGTATATACAGGCCTGTATCGAAGCAAGGATTGTCAGACGCTAGATGCTTTGCTTCCTGAACGAATTATATTGCTTACAGATTGGTTGGATCTGCTCCAACAAGAAACATCTGGTGAGCCCTTGCTATTTTTAGGAGAAGATTTGGACAAACATCGTGACGTCATTAGCGATGTGCTGGGAGAAAAGGCGATGTTTGCAACCCCTGCCTTCAATCATCCAAGAGCAGCACACTTGGCATGGACGGGGCTTCAACAGTTGAAGGAAGGAAAGGGCATTCCTGCACATGACTTAGTACCTGAGTATCTACAATTGGCAGAAGCGGAAGCCAAATGGATAGCGAAACAGGAAAAGTAGGGATATTACATGAGTGAGACACTATCAAAGCAGATAGAATTTCGTTACATGACATTAGATGATGTGGAAAGAATTGCTGAGCTAGAGCGTATTTGTTTTCCGACTCCCTGGCCATTAGAAGCCTTTATTAATGAATTAACCATTAATCCGAATGCAAAATATATAGTAGCCATACTAGACGGACAGGTTGTAGGGTATTGTGGAATGTGGCTGATTATTGACGAGGCTCATATCACCAATATTTGTATTCATCCCGATGTACGTGGTCAAAGGGTAGGATTACGGCTCATGAAACAGATGATGGCCCTTGCGATGGTGCTGGGAGGCGAAAAAATGACCTTGGAAGTGCGCCCTTCTAATGAAGTAGCTCGGAACTTATACACAAAATTAGGTTTTGAAGAACACGGAAGACGAAAACGATATTATTCCGATAATAACGAAGATGCCATTATTATGTGGGTGAATTTACGTGAAGAGTAATCGACAATCTCGCTATATGAAGCGGGTACAACAACGTTATGAACAACAATTACAATCGAATCGACCAGTCTGTATTTTAGGCATTGAAACGAGCTGTGATGAGACATCGGCAGCCGTTATTGAGAATGGCACCACCATTTTATCCAACGTGATTGCTTCTCAGGCTGATATACACAAACGCTTTGGGGGGGTCGTACCTGAAGTTGCTTCTCGCAGACACGTAGAAAATATTACGGTGACGATAGAAGAGGCACTAGAGCTTGCTAATAAAAGCTGGGACGATATCTCTGCTATCGCAGTGACTTATGGCCCGGGATTAGTTGGGGCGCTTCTAGTCGGTGTAGCAGCTGCGAAGGCCATTTCCTTTGCAAAAGGAATTCCTCTTATAGGGGTTCATCATATTGCGGGGCATATTTATGCGAACCGCTTGGTGGAGGAAATGCAATTCCCGCTGATCAGTTTAGTTGTTTCTGGCGGACATACAGAGTTAATCTATATGAAAGAGCATGGGCATTTTGAAATTTTAGGTGAAACCCGTGATGATGCGGCCGGAGAGGCTTATGACAAGGTTGCCCGTTCATTGGAATTGCCTTACCCAGGCGGACCGCATATTGATCGGCTAGCTCATGAAGGGGAAGCAAGTATTAGCCTGCCACGAGCTTGGCTAGAGAAGGATTCGTATGATTTTAGCTTCAGCGGCTTGAAATCGGCTGTATTAAACACGCTTCACAATGCAAAACAGCGAGGAGAAGAAATTCCTGCGGCCAATCTGGCAGCAAGCTTCCAGACTTCAGTAGTTGAGGTTTTAGTAGAAAAGACGATTCGAGCTGCAAGAGAATATCAGGCTAAACAAATCTTATTAGCTGGTGGTGTAGCAGCAAATAAAGGACTACGTTCAGCATTACGTGAGCGGTGCGCAAAGGAAGGACTGGCTCTAACTATCCCGCCACTTATTCTTTGTACAGATAATGCTGCTATGATCGCGGCGGCTGGATTTGTCTCATACCAACAGGGAAAATTTGCTGATCTTGATTTAAATGGTGTTCCTGGATTAGAATTGACCAACCCTTTTTAGTATAAAGCTAAAAAGGGTTTTTTTGTTCTCATTATCCCCATAAAAGGAATTGGTCTAGGAGAGATGGGAAAGCTACTAAGGATTGTCGATGGGTTTGAAATCAACTTATGAACAATATCCACAATCATTTCTTAACAAACGTAATAAATCTGTTAATATCTTTGTGGATAATGTGGATAACAATGATGTTCAGTCCATAAATCTCTTATTTGTGGTTTTTTTTCTGTTGAAAAGGCTGTTTTTACTGTGGATAAATCTGTTGAAAAAAAGCATATAACATTATTCGGCATAATCATTCAGCTTCTTGTTATTAACAGGGGGAATACCTTTATGAAAATAAAGTTGCTTCGGTGGATGCTTATATTGGTTGTCATTCTTGAGATCAGCTTTCCAAAAGCGGCATTTGCCACCTCTTCGCATACAACATCTCCGCTACTAACCACACCATTTATTTCTATAAAGAATCGACAGGTAATTATACTCGCTGTGGATATGTTTTCTTTCAATGATCTTCAAGAGCTACGGTACCGTCAGCCTTTTGCTGGTCATATGCATAAGGCGGGCTATGCAGCATTAACGATGCGAACTGCGGGGCCAAGAACGGCCGCGAATGGATATTTATTGATGGGTAGCGGAGGACAGGCTCAATATACAGAAGCCAGCGAAACGTTGTACCAGCATAATGAATCCACAAGCAATAACGAAACAGCAGAACAACGAATGAGTCGCTTGACGAATCCGCATACGATTAACAAAAAAAGTGCGCTCTTCTATCCCGGTATTTTCCGTTTGCAAAGAGATAATGAAAACAAGCCGTATACAGCCAGAATTGGATTAATGGGAGATGGCATTGAACGTGTGGATGGTACGGTAGCTTTTTACGGAAATGCTGATTACGGAGAAAAGAAGCAACGACATGCCTCGTTATTGGGGGTTACTTCAACGGGAGAGATCAGAAAGGGAATGGTATCGCCCGATATGCTGCTGGAAAAGGACTTGCGTTATCCTTATGGTCTGCGTACAAAGAAGGATGTTGTGTTACAACAGATCGCAGGGGATAAAAGCTCAAGCTTAATCATTTGGCAATATGGGGATTTGGCAAGACTATACAGACAAATGCCTGAAATGTCACCCTCGCATTTTAAACAGATGTACCAGCAAATTATTGGTGATTTAGCAAAGATAGCAGGTCAGATTATAGCTAAACTACAACCTGGACAAATGTTTCTGCTGCTCTCTGCAGATGCTAATCCCATTGCTATCAAAGAAAAGAGCATATTGACGCCCTTTCTCATGTGGACATATTCAGGAGTAAAAACAGGCGAGTTAACGTCCATAACCACACGTCAGCCAGGACTAGTGAGCGGATTGGATCTATTACCAACCGTTTACCATTGGATTCATCTGCCTTTACCCGAACATGTAATTGGGCATGTGATTCATCCTGCAACGAATCAACCAATCCCATTCATTTCCACGACTGAAGTAAGTCAGGTGAAAGACAATCAGTCGGATTGGAGAATTTCTTCCTTTTTTCAAAAAATAGACCGCATTCATCGTATATATGCGAACAGACCAAGTATTATTTATAGCTTCGTCATCCTTCAGTTGGCTGGCTTATTGTTGGGGCTTTTAATATGGTATCGCTATCAGTATCAATCTAGGGCGGTTTCAGTGCGTGTTCGTAAATTTGTAAGGCTATTGCTGACCGCCTTGCTATTAGTCCCGTTTTTGCTTTTGCTTGAGCCTCTTGTGGATATCTCTTTACCTGTTCTTGCTACACTTTCGCTGTTGGGTATAGTAGCTGGGGGGATGGCTTACTGGGTATGTCGTCTCTCGCTATCAACTGGTTTTTTTCTGATAGGGGTATGCACGACGATCGGCTTATTAGTAGATGGATTTACGGGCGCTCATTTAATGAAGCGTTCTTTCCTCGGGTATGACCCGGTCATTGGGGCGCGTTTTTATGGAATGGGTAACGAATATGAGGGGGTATTGATTGGAGCCAGCTTGCTTTTTTTTGCTGCATTTTATCAATGGGAACAAGAACGGGAAAGAAAGCAAATAAAAAATGAACAGACGAGCCTATCTCTAGTGGGACTGATTTTGCTTATCGTATGTATGGGTATCATTCTATGGTATCTGGCTTCTCCTCAGTATGGTACGAATGCAGGGGGATTTTTAGCAACTGGACTCGCGTATGTGGTTACATTGCTTCGATTTTATCAAATCCGTCTACGCAAAATAAGCCTCCTCTTGATAGGAGGAAGCTTATTAGTTGGTATGGCGAGTTTACTTATTATTCATCTGTTTTCGATGCAACCAATGACTCATGTAGGTAAAGTTGCTCATGACATTATAACGGGTAACTGGATAGAAGTGGGGCAGATTATTCAGCGGAAGCTGGAAATGAACCTTCGCCTAATCCGTGTTTCTTTATGGAGTAAGGTATTTTTTCTATCCCTGTTTATTGTCAGTGTCATCAGCTTTTATCCGCAGCAGTATATGCGTAGATTGTATGCCAGCTATCCCGCCTTGGTTATGGGTTTTAGCGGGATCATGGCAGGATCGTTGGCTGGCCTTTTTTTAAATGATTCAGGTATTGTGTCAGCGGCCACGTCGATCATTTTTTTTGTAAGTCCTGCACTACTCTTAACTCTACAGGAAGATAAGATAGCTAGAAAGTATTAGTCCACTGACAGCTCTTCCCATTCTGCATACAAATGATCAATAGCTGTTCGAGCCTGGCTAATCAGATCATTACGCTTCTGGGCTTCAACATGATCAGAATAAACATCAGGATGGCATAATTCTTCTTCCCAGGTAGCGATTTTTTCCTCGTTATCCTGAATGCTTTTTTCAATTTCTTCTAAACGTCGTTGGCGTTGGCGCTCTTTACGCTTCGCTTCTTTATCAAGCTCATAGGTGCTTTTCTCTGGAGTGCTTGGTCTGGCTGCTGAGGCTTTTGGATTTGCCTGTTCCACCTTTTCCTGAGCTTGTTCTACAAGCTCTTGTTTTTTATCCAGATAGTAGTCGTAATTACCAAGGTAGCTTGTTACCCCAGTTGGAGACATCTCTAGAACGCGAGTTGCCATTTTGTTTAGAAAATATCTGTCATGGGATACAAATAAAATCGTGCCAGGATAGTCATATAGAGCATTCTCTAATACCTCTTTACTGATGATATCCAGATGGTTAGTCGGCTCGTCAAAAATCAAGAAATTGGCTTCCTTTAGCATTAATTTAGCCAATGAGACACGTGCGCGCTCGCCGCCGGACAAGTCGCCAATTCTCTTTAACACGTCATCGCCACTAAACAAGAAGTTTCCAAGAATGGTGCGGACCTCTTTCTCCTGCATCTGAGGATAATCATCCCATAGCTCTGCCAAAATGGTTTTGCTCATATTTAACTCGCGTTGTTCCTGATCATAGTAGCCAATGGTTACATTACTTCCCAGCTCTGTATGTCCTTGTTTAGCTGTAAGCTGACCCACAATCGTTTTAAGTAAAGTAGATTTTCCAATCCCGTTTGGTCCTACTAGTGCAACGCGCTCTTCGCGTTCTAAATCAAAGGTCAACTGAGAGGAAAGCGTGACCTCCTCGTAGCCAATGGCAAGATTTCGAACCTTAAGCACGTTATTTCCGCTCATTTTGGCAATTTCAAAGGAGAAATGGGCAGATTTGTTACCCGCAATCGGTTTATCCATTCGATCCATTTTTTCAAGTGTTTTTCGTCTGCTTTGCGCTCGTTTGGTAGTAGATGCTCTAGCGATATTGCGCTGAATAAAATCCTCTAATTTAGCGACTTCTTCCTCTTGCTTTTCAAAACGGCGCAGCTCCTGCTCTAAACGCATAGCCTTTTGATCCAAATAGCGGCTGTAGTTGCCTACATAGCGTTGCGCCTGATGACGTTCGATTTCATAGACGATATTTACTAGCTTATCTAAAAAGTAACGGTCATGGGAAACGACTAGGATAGCACCCTTGTAATTTTGCAAATAGACCTCTAGCCAGGATAGAGTTTCGATATCCAAATAGTTCGTAGGCTCATCTAACAGCAATAAATCAGGTGACTGAAGAAGTAACTTCGCTAATGCCAGACGTGTTTTTTGACCACCACTTAACGTATAAATAGGTGTTTCATAATCCATGTCTGAAAAACGAAGACCGTGAAGTACACCGCGAATACTAGCTTCATAGCTATAACCGCCTTTTTCTTTAAAGGCTTCCACGCGATGTGAATAGGTCTCCATAATCTGCTGATATTTTTTTTCGTCCTCAAAGACTGCGGGATTGCCCATCATAGCTTCCATCTTGCGTAGCTCTTTTTCCTCTGATTGAAGATGCTCAAAAACAAGAAGCATCTCTGCCCAGATGGAGTTATTGGATTCCAGACCGCTGTTTTGTGCTAGGTATCCGATTGTTACATCCTTTGGTTTACGAAGCACTCCGCTATCATAGCTAAGTTCACCTGCTATAATTTTCATCAGCGTAGATTTCCCGGCTCCATTTACTCCAACCAAACCGATCCGTTCTAACGTTTGTACTTGTAAAGATATATCCTGTAAAATGGTTTCAACACCATATGACTTCGATATGCGCTCTGCTTGTAATAAAATCATAGCTTTCACCCCGAGATGATATTCAGATATCTATCCTAACAGTGTACCTAAAGCAGAGGTCGGGAACAAGGGGAGCCGATCAATAGGTGGGCAAATAAAGGGGGAAAAGTATGCACATGCTAGAGAAGAAACGCTTGAGACAGGTGATGATTAGCGCGCGGGATTTGTTGAGTGAAGAGGATCGCGAGCAAAAATCCGATAAGGCTACACAGCATTTATGGAGTATCAAAGCTATAAAAGAAGCTCAAACGATTATGTGTTTTAGTTCGTTTGGAAGTGAAATCAATACGTGGTCTTTTATAGAAGATGCAAGAGAGCGTGACATAAAGGTTGCTCTTCCCCTGACAAATCGAGAGCAAAAAAAAATAATACCTTATACATATGAGAGCAGAAGTAGCTTGAAGAAGGGGGCTTACGGTATCTGGGAGCCAGATCCCACACGTTCAACAGAGCTGAAGCTGTCAGAGATTGAAGTAGTGATCGTTCCAGGAGTAGCCTTTGATCGGCAAAAAGGGCGCTTAGGCTATGGAGCCGGTTATTATGACCGATTTTTCCAAAGCCTGCCGCATGAACCTAGACGAATTGGATTTTGCTATGCTATGCAGGTGATTGAAAAGGTACCGATGGAGCCTTTTGATATCCATTTGGATCAAATTGTCACCGAAGAGGGAATTATCTGAATTTGAAACAATTTGGACATACATTACACCATTCCCAAAAAGATGGTATTGTATAATTGTGATGGTATTGGAGGAGGGTTTAACATGTCAGGATGGAAAATAGGTATCATTACGGCTAGTGATTCAATCGCTGGTGGGGAAAGAGAGGATGATCGAATTCAGTTGGTGCGCGGGTTAGTCAAACAGCACTTGCATACGGAAAACATTATTTATCGTTGTTTACCGGATGATATGGAAGAACTGAAGGAGCATATGATCGAATTGGTGGATCGAGAAAAATGCGATATTCTCATTACCACAGGTGGAACAGGATTGAGTCCGCGGGATGTTACACCAGAAGTAACGTCATGGGTAATTGATCGTCCAGTACCTGGCTTAGCGGAGGAGATGCGTCGTGCAGGTTTAAAGCAATCTCGCCGCGCTATGTTAACACGTGCTGTTGCAGGGACGAGGGGCAACAGTTTGATTTTTAATTTACCAGGAAACCCCAAAGGAGTCGAGGTCTGCTTTATAGCTATTGCAGACATGCTGCCGGACGCTGTGCATATTTTGCAGGGCTCAGAAGAAGCCGGTGAAGACTGGGGTGGAATCGGATGGTAGAGAAGCCGAACTTTAAAGTCGTGCCTGTCCGCGAAGCGGTGGGCATGATTTTGCCTCATGATATGACGCAGATTTTACCCGGGGAGTTCAAGGGTAGGCTGTTTAAAAAAGGGCATGTTATTAAAGCAGAAGACATAGAACCACTGCTTTCTATAGGAAAAGAGCATATTTATATTATGGATATGCCTCCGGGCTTTATCCATGAGGAAGAAGCAGGTCAAAGAATTGCCCAAGCTGTTGCAGGTACAAATCTACTTTTAACAGAGCCTTACGAAGGTAAGGTTTCAATGAAGGCAAAAACGAACGGACTTTGTAAAATCAATGAGCAGGCCGTTCATACTTTAAATGAATTAGAAGGTATAGCCCTTTCCACTATCCTAACGAATCAAGTGGTAACAGAGGGGCAGTCTGTGGCTGCTACTCGTATTATCCCTTTGATTATGAAAGAAGAAAACATTCTCGTTTTAGAACGTTTGGCTAAGCAGTTTGAAGGGCCGATCGTGGATGTGTTGCCCATTCCTGCTCGCAGGGTAGGAGTGGTTACGACAGGAAGTGAGGTTTATCAGGGACGAATCCAAGATAAGTTTGGTCCTGCTATTAGAGCTAAGGTAGAAGCGCTAGGCTCTCAGGTAGTTGAGCAACGTTTTGCCCCAGATGATAAAGAGATGATACAACATGAGATAGAGTATTTCCTGGCACAAGGAGTTGATCTCATCTGTGTAACAGGCGGTATGTCTGTTGATCCAGATGATAAAACACCCGGGGCAATTGCTGGTGTAGGCTCTGATGTTATACGGTATGGTACGCCAATGTTGCCTGGTTCTATGCTAATGATCGCCTATAAAGGAGATACCCCTATTCTAGGGTTACCTGGAGCGGTGATGCATGAGCCTGTTACGTCGTTTGATGTTTTTTTGCCTAGAATCCTATACGGAGAGCGCATCCAAGAAAGTGATATGACACGACTTGGTTATGGTGGTTTACGGAAGTGTTAATAATCAAATGAGTGGAGATGTTGACTATGAGTGGAATTGGAGCTTCAGGTTTTATTATACTGATCATTTTAGCGATCATCTTTTTTGGACCTAAAAAGCTACCAGAGTTAGGCAGAGCTATGGGCAGTACTTTGCGAGAGTTCAAAAAAGCTACAAGTGGACTTGCTACTGATGATTTTGATGAGAATAAAAAAGAGAAACCAGCCGAACAGCAATTGGTAGCAGCGACTGCGAAACCAGCGGATACAGTGGAGACCTCCGAGAAAATTGACCGTGAAAAGCTAGAGCGTGAAATTCGTGAGCGTTTGGAACGCGAGCGTCTAGAAAAGGAGATTCGCGCAAAAATCGAACAGGAGCGTAAAGAAGCGTCCTCTTCCAGCGAACCAAAAGCGTAAGAAGAAGGTAGGCAGGTTGGATGGGTAAACAAAGAGATATGACTATATGGGAACATATTGGTGAATTGCGTAATCGGCTTTTAATTGTTCTGCTCGTTTTTGTTATCGGATTAGCAGTGGGACTATACTACGCCGGGCCAGTTGTTATGTATCTACAGCAAACGCCTATGGCTAATCTTTCTATGAATACGTTAGTTTCTTTGAAGCCTTCCGATGCACTGCAGGTGTACATGCAGTTTGCTTTCTTGGTTTCGATGATAATGACTACACCCGTATTTTTGTTACAGCTATGGGCGTTTGTTAAACCAGGTTTAAAGCCACATGAAACAAAGCTAACCCTATCATTTATTCCCGTTATTTGTCTGTTGTTTCTGGTTGGATTAGCTTTTGGCTATTATGTTGTGTTCCCGTTAGTGGTTCTGTTTATGACGAACATTAACGTTCAGTTGGGTACTCCAGTCATGTGGGGATTAGGTGAGTATTTCTCTTTTATGTTTAATATGATTGTCCCTTTTGGATTTTTGTTTGAACTCCCGATCCTGGTGATTTTACTAACAAGGCTACGGATCATCAATCCGGTAAGGCTGTCTAAAATAAGAAGATATGCATATTTTATTTTAGCCTTTATTGCGATTGTGATTACACCTCCTGACTTTATGAGTGACTTTATCGTAATGATTCCGTTATTTGTTTTGTATGAGATTAGTGTGTTTCTGTCCAAAGTCATTTATCGTCAACAGTTGAAAGAGGATGAGGCATGGGAACGTGAATACGGTGGCGTGGAGGTTCAGGCTGATTCTGAAATTAAATAGCAGTATTTCAAAGAGCATAAGGTTATATTTATGCTCTTTTTGTGTAAATATAGTTGCAGAACTTGTCATGAATCGGTAGGATTCTTAAGTAGGAACCAAAAATTGGAGGTGCTTTAAGCTTGAACGAGAATTATTCGGAGCAAGTGTATCGGGAAGAGAGTAACTTTCCTAAAATTTTGAGATTGTTTGCGATTTCACTGCTGGTGTCTACGATTGGTAGTGCGGTAGGAACAGCATTTGTTCCCCCAGCCTTTATCCTGCCACTGGTAGTTGTTGAATTGCTAATGCTGATTGGCGCCTTTTTTATGCGTAGAAAGGGTGTTCGAATCGGGTATGGATTCTTATTTGCCTTTGTATTTATCAGTGGAATCACGCTTGGGCCAACTCTACAATACTACGCAATGAAAAATGGGGCCTTGCTGGTTAACGCAGCTTTCCTCATCACGACAGTTATCTTTATTTCATTGGCCGGTTATGCTTATGTGTCCAAACGTGACTTCAGTTCAATCGGCGGCTTTTTGTTTGCAGCTCTTATTGGCTTGATTCTTTTACAGGTGCTAAATCTGTTTATTCCATTAGGAACGGGAATGCAGCTATTAATAGCATCTGGCGGGATTTTGATTTTTAGCGGCTATATCCTATACGATGTGTCTCAGTTCAAACATGGGGTAGAAGAAGAAGATGTCCCAATGGCTGTTATTTCGCTTTACCTCGATTTTATCAATTTGTTCTTGTCGTTGCTCCGTCTTTTAGGAATTTTAAATAGTGATGATTAGTTCTTAAAAAATGCATGTGCCCCCCTCTGAGTTTTTCAGGAGGGGGGCTTTTGCGTATGATTGGAAGTTTATTGTTTTACAGAAAGACTTACTCTGCTTGGGTATAGCTGCTTTTTGTTGAGCAAATACTATATGGACGAAATGGCTTGAAAAGGAGTGAAACAGATGAAAAAAAGAAGGTGGATTGTAGTATCTGCTATTTTTTTATCCGTATCGGCGGTGGTGGCAGGTTTCACGATGATGAAGGCAGGTACAATCTCAGGAATTCTCCCATTCTTACATAAGGGGGAGCAAGCAACGGCCACTAGCGGTACCCCAACAGGAAACGATGCAGATGGAGCGCAGATAGCTGGAGAGAATGTCGAGCTATTTGATAGTGATCAACAAAAGGTTGTATCCCATTATTCAAATAGCACTCTCTTTCAACAGGAAGCGCAAACGATTTTACACTCAGTGAGCGGGAGAGTCCAGGATATTAGCCCACAGTTGGAGCATTGTTTTATTTTAAAAATCCCTGTGGACCCTCCAATAAAAGTATCTGTCCCGAAAGAAAAGATAAAAGATCAGATCTCGCGAGTTTTTGTGGTGATGCCAAAGAATGGGCAACGCAAACCATGGCTTATCCTGCATAATCAGCGTGAGGAAACCATATTGGCTGAGTTTACCAGAGATGTAAATACGATACGTGAACTCATCAAGAAATAATTTATTTGGTTGTAAAGAGCGTAACGAAGTTTTCGGTAAAGTAGTCAGAAAAGACGCCTACACCTAGCTCTTCAAATTGCTTTTCAAGCACATTTTTACGATGCCCCAGGCTATTTAACCAGCTTTGAGAGGCCTCTATAGCATCAGGAAATCCTGCGGCAATATTTTCTCCTGCCATTCGATAGGACAGACCATTTTTCTTCAGTCGATCAAATGGAGATAAGCCTGTTGTTGCGGAAATATGATCAAAATACTGATTGCGCTGCATATCGATGCTATGATTACGGGCTGTGATGGCTGCTTTTTCGTTCCAACGTAATGGTGGAATTTGATAGCGATAGCGCATGACATTGGTTAAATCTAATATCTGCCGTTCCATCGCTCGATTAATCTCCTCCTGACTTTTAGCATCAGGGGTAGGGGGAGTGAAATTGGGTGCTTCCCCTGTATAAGTCCACTTCGTTTCGTAGAATCCACCCTGAAGCAGAACTAGCTTGTCGATGAGGCGGATGCCAGTAACCTTCTGTTGATTATGCTTGTCCAAGTAAAATAAGACAGGAATATCACCTACAAGCTGTAACGGTCGCTGTGCTCGATCATTTTTTATTTCTACAAATGTATCCTCATAAGAAAAGGTAACGCGCTCCTGTAACGAATAGCTCTTTTTGAGCGTATCGTATGAAGTGCCAATACGTATTTGATTGGTTAATGCGACTTTCGGACTATTAGAAAAGACATCTACTACTTTCCCCTTTAAAATGCCCACCTGTACATAACGATCAGGATTCTTGTTATAAATCCACCATTCATATCCAAATAAGCTAGGTTCTTGACGATCAGGGATACCTAATGTGGCTTCCACCTGCTGAGAACTCATATGCAAGGAGACTCCAAAAAGAATAGGATCAGAAAAAAGGGGCTTCGTTGGGGCGTCTCTATTTTCCACGGTAGATAAAACTTGCTTCATAGAAGGGGTGACTATTTGTTGATTTTGCTGAAGGGGCGATTTAGCAGATGCGGTGTGCCCAGGTGTCAGCGTTGTCAGGAAAACGGCTTTCGTTGTTTCTTTTACTGTTTCAATCACATCAGCAGAAGTACCCTTGGCTTTGTCAGAGTCTGATGCATGTAGCGTGCTTGTTTTCGTAAAAAGAGGAGAGAAGATCATCCTCATATGACTTTTCATTCCGGATGAGGCTTGCGTGCTTGTTTGCAACAAAACAAAAAGTGAAAGTCCAAGAGCTGAAACAAGAAACCAGCTTTTTTTAGGCATGTACTATTCCTCCTCGCAGTCTAGCAATCTGTCTCTATTGTATCTATAAGTAAATATCGTCAAGTATAGAACTAATAAATAGAGTTTTGTATTAAAGAAAAGAAGGTGGAATAAGAGAGTTCCAGAAGATATATGTATGAAGAGACTGGATGCTTAGTCCCAGACCTTACAGGGATAGAAGTTTTTGTCTGTAAATGTACTTGAAAATACTTGCAAAGCATTCAGTGATTTATTATTATAGGAATTGGGTGTTAGCACTCCTTAAAGGTGAGTGCTAACCGTTTAAGAAAAATTATGTACTATCTTTGAGGAGGGTGTTTTTTGTGTTGAAGCCATTAGGTGATCGTGTCGTACTTGAACCAATTTCTAAAGAAGAAACAACTGCTAGTGGTATTGTTTTGCCTGATACTGCAAAGGAAAAACCACAAGAAGGTCGTATTGTTGCAGTGGGTTCTGGTCGCATTGAAAACGGTGAGCGTATCGCCCTTGAAGTAAAAGAAGGCGATAAAGTAATCTTCTCTAAATATGCTGGTACAGAAGTTAAACTGGACAACAAAGAATATTTGGTACTTCGTGAGTCCGATATTTTGGCAGTTATCGGCTAAGGTACCGTAACATACTGAGTTACCCTAAACACATATTTCTATTTGGAGGTTGAGTATTAGATGGCAAAACAAATCAAGTTCTCCGAAGATGCACGTCGCTCTATGTTGCGCGGTGTAGAAACTCTTGCAAATGCAGTTAAAGTAACACTTGGACCTAAAGGTCGTAACGTTGTTCTAGAAAAAAAATTCGGTTCTCCATTGATTACAAATGATGGTGTAACGATTGCAAAAGAAATCGAACTAGAAGATGCATACGAAAACATGGGTGCGCAATTGGTTAAAGAAGTTGCTACTAAAACCAACGATATCGCTGGTGACGGTACAACTACTGCAACCGTACTTGCTGCTTCCATGATTCGTGAAGGTCTAAAAAATGTAACTGCTGGTGCAAACCCAATGGTAATTCGTCGCGGTATAGATAAAGCTGTTCGTGCTGCTGTAGAAGAAATCCATTCTATTTCCAAACCAGTAGAAAGCAAATCTGCAATCGCACAAGTTGCTTCTATTTCTGCTGATGATCCTGAAGTAGGTAGCTTGATTGCTGAAGCTATGGAAAAAGTAGGAAAAGACGGCGTTATTACTGTTGAAGAATCCAAAGGTTTCGCAACAGAGCTTGAAGTGGTTGAAGGTATGCAATTCGACCGTGGATACGCTTCTCCTTACATGATCACTGATACTGATAAAATGGAAGCTGTTCTTAACAATCCGTTTATCTTAATCACTGATAAAAAAATCGGAAACATCCAAGAAGTATTGCCAGTACTAGAGCAGGTAGTACAAAGCGGTAAACCTTTAGTTATCATTGCTGAAGATGTTGAAGGCGAAGCTTTGGCTACTTTGGTAGTTAATAAATTGCGTGGTACTTTCACAGCAGTAGCGGTTAAAGCTCCTGGATTTGGTGATCGTCGTAAAGCGATGTTGCAAGATATCGCTACTCTTACTGGCGGTGAAGTAATCACTGAAGAATTGGGCCTTGATCTTAAAGCAACAAAAGTCGAACAATTGGGCCGTGCTGCGAAAGTTGTTGTTACTAAAGAAACCACAACAATCGTTGAAGGTTCTGGGGAAAAAGCAGCTATCGAAGGTCGTGTAGCTCAAATCCGTCAACAAATCGAAGACACTACATCTGAATTTGATCGTGAAAAATTGCAAGAGCGTCTAGCTAAATTAGCTGGTGGTGTTGCAGTTGTTAAAGTTGGTGCTGCTACAGAAACTGAGTTGAAAGAGAAAAAACTTCGTATTGAAGATGCTCTGAACTCTACTCGTGCGGCTGTAGAAGAAGGTATCGTAGCAGGTGGTGGTACAACACTAATTTCTGTTATGCATGCTATCGAGAAGTTGAACCTTCAAGGAGAAGAAGGTCTAGGTGCACAAATCGTTCTTCGTGCTTTGGAAGAGCCTGTACGCCAAATCGCAGCGAATGCTGGATTGGAAGGTTCCGTAATCGTAGAGCGTTTGAAAAAAGAAGAACTAGGTATTGGCTTCAATGCTGCTACTGAACAATGGGTAAATATGATTGAAGAGGGTATTGTAGACGCGGCTAAAGTAACTCGCTCTGCTCTATCTAATGCTGCTTCCGTTGCTGCTATGTTCTTAACTACAGAAGCAGTTGTTGCAGATAAACCAGAAGAAAATAAACCAGCAATGCCAGACATGGGTGCTATGGGTGGCATGGGCGGAATGGGTATGATGTAAGCAGTTATACCTAAACTGCGAAGAGGTGACGATTTTGTCACCTCTTTTTTCTTTGTAGTGAGTGAAAACATTTAGAGGATCATTGCTAGTATTGCACGAGAGCTTATGCTAAAGGATCTCTTATTAGTAGAAGAACTTCTTCGTATAGATAATCAGGATGACGTTATTGCTTATACTAGAGGAAAAGTCGATGCTGTTTTTATAAGTTAGTTTAATTAGGGTTGAAAAATATTTAGGAAAAAAACTTGCATAACATGTCTTAAGTTTGGTATTATAAAAAACGTCGCTTTAAGCGATGTTATCAACTCTATAAAAAATCTCTTAAAAAAGTTTTGAAAAACTATTGACTTTAAAGTGATGATCTGATAGAGTTATAAAGGTAAGCGAGAGGCGAAACAAACTCGCTTGAGAGTGGAAAAGTGTTCTTTGAAAACTGAACAGTAAAATGTTTGATAGAAATACTAGCCAAGCAAGTTTTGAAGCTTTGATCAAGAACTACTTTAATGGAGAGTTTGATCCTGGCTCAGGACGAACGCTGGCGGCGTGC
>NZ_JAPTNK010000020.1:0-88452 GCF_026891775.1 Brevibacillus halotolerans | reverse complement strand
TATTAGGCACGCCGCCAGCGTTCGTCCTGAGCCAGGATCAAACTCTCCATTAAAGTAGTTCTTGATCAAAGCTTCAAAACTTGCTTGGCTAGTGTTTCTATCAAACATTTTACTGTTCAGTTTTCAAGGAACATTCGTTCGCCTTTCACTAGAGGCGACTCTTATATAATATCATGTATCCTTTTGCTTTGCAAGTCTTTTTTTCATTTACTTGCGAAGCTTTTTTCGTGTACTTCAGAACATTGCGTCCGAGACAACGTAGATTAATATAGCATGTGGACATCCATTAAGTCAATAGATTTTTTAATTTTATTTTTCAGGTACTACCATATAGGCTTTTTCGCGTAAAAACTCTACTTCTCCAGGCAAGAATAGCTCGTGTAATAACCCACGTTTAACCATCTTATCAAGCAAAAGTGGCATGCTTTCTTTATAGTCCTCAGATTCAAATAACTCAAGCATTTGCTCTAGTCTCCATGGACGATATTCATTTTGCATTTGTTCTAAAAGAAATTCCGATCCTATTTTTATTTTAGCCATCAATTGAATTTCGATTGGAAGCAAAAGCAATTCTATCCGCTTATCCAATAGTTCTAAACTAGTTATAACTTCTTCATATAACTTATACACCGTAGGAGCTATTGTTTTTACCTTATAAAATACAGGCTCATCAAATATCTCGTCAGCTTCTACTAGCTCAAGACATGCCCAGTGAAACAAAGCTTGTAAAGCGTTCTGAAAAGAGTCTGGTATCTTTTGTTGCTGCAATAGTTCCTTAGCTTGAGAGAAATGATGTAATACCGCCATATAGTGTTTATAAATAAGTTGCTTTTTCCTCTCTCTTGGCAATTGGAGAAGACAGGACATTTTATCTTTCATAAAATTAGATTTATCAAAGATCATATCTGCCTGTTTCAAAAGCTGTCTTGCTCGTTTAGGAGCCCCTTGCAAACACCATTGCTGAATTTGCCACTGACTAACAGTGTGCTCCTCCAATGCAATTTTTTTAAATTGGTACTGTTTGACCAGCCAATTAGGTTCGTGATCATTAACAATAATAAAGGATATGAGGTCAACACCTTCTGAAAGAAGTTCAATCTTTTCGGCTTGCTCGATAGCCATAACAGACAAAACATCCGCATCCATGGTCTTTTCCCATAAATACTGCTGATGATATTCCAACAAGCTCTCTTTCACCACTCCCCACCCCCCATCCAGATTTCTTACTATATAATCACGAAAGCCTTAACTCCTTAACAGGTTCGCTATATCGGGAAAGTTTCCTTCTTCTCTATTAAAGTTACATCTTTTGCAAAAACAACCTTGATTAGAATGAGTATGCTTAACCATTAACAAGCACATTACAATCTCCTAACTATGGAAATAACTATAAAACTTTTTTGAATCCTTATGCTATACTGACAACGGGAGGTATGCACTTATGAAAAATGTAGACCGTTTAAGTAAGATTAAGCGAATTCGCGGATGGGCTAATTGGAATATGCTGATCGGTATCATCCTCATGTACATAGGGTATATATCTTTTGCCGGTTATTTATTCAAATGGTTTGTCGACATTCCATTGCTTGGCACGCTTAGTCAACAGCTCAAAGGCTCTCATATGACTTTTACCATCATCCTGATTATCGGCTTTCTGATGATGATGGTCAGTACCGTTTTATATATGGTATCTGGTATGGTCTCAACAACATCCCCACAGGTGCAATGCCCTTCTTGTGGCAAAGTAACTAAAATGCTGGGAAAAGAAGATGCTTGCATGTTTTGCGGCCAACCACTTTTACTAGAAGAGGATACTCCAGAACCTCCATCTTCTCTTGAACAAAAGATACGCTCTTAAAGTAGTACAAAATCAACAGCCCGCGCCATGCTCTTTCCTCATCACATAGAATAAAAAAAGGCAGCGAGAAAATCTCCTGCCTTTTTTTCATATTAATTTAAATTGCTATGAATATGCTGCCAAATCTCTGGCTCCTCAAAGCCACGGCGCCATGAGGCAACTCCTGCCAAATCATATTTTTTGGAAACCTCAATCCGCTTTTTGAGTGAAGTCTCATCTTCTAGCCACATCTTGTATGTCGCGTTTTCTTGTTTATCAAAATAGCTCACATAATTTTGTCCAGTAGCCTCATCATAAGTGGCTTTTAGATTACGCTCCTCCATCCACTTTTTAGCCCCCGACATGTACAAAGCGCGTGAGGACACCTTTACACTGCCATCATCTTGCTTTACTTCCTTCCATAAACGGGTATAGAAAGGCATACCTAGTAAAAGCTTCTCCTTAGGCACTTCCGTCAACACTTGCTTCAAGCCGTTCTCTACCCATGGCAGTGACGCTACAGAACCTGCTACAGGGCTAGAGCCCCAATGTTCGTCGTAAGCCATCAGCATCGTGTAATCCACTGCTTCAGCTAAAGCTTTGCGATCTAAGAAATTAGACCAACGATCGCTTCCATGCATCATGGTAACATCAACAGACACCGTTAACTCCTGCTCATGTAAATATGGTGTTAATTCGCGAACAAATTGAACAAATCGCTGCTTGTCATCTAAATAGACATCCTCAAAATCGATATTGATCCCGTCAACCTGATACAAATTAGCATATTGCACAATCTGTGTAATCATCTTTTGACGAGTTTCAAAATCAGATAGCACTGCCTTAGTCCAGTCTGGATTAAATCCATTAGATACAACTGCCCATACTTTATATCCTTCGCGATGAGCCCATCTTACATAAGAAGCGTCTGCTTTATTGCCAACCGTTCCTTTGGCGTCTTTTAATTCAAACCAAGTAGGAGCTACCACATGTAATCCTGACATTTTAGGGATGCTATCCAATTTAGGATTTCGGTTAACCACTTGCTCCCAAACCACATTTAATTTTTGTCCGTCCGGCTTCCATGCAGTATTTCTTTCCTTTGGAGTATCAACATTCACTTCTACCTGATAAGAAGCTAATTTCTTAACCTGATCCATTGGCAAATAACCAAGAACCCCTTCATTCGATAAAAGATGATACCAGCCGTTTGTTTCGTCTAAGATTGTTACCTTTTGACCGTCTACAAGATCAGAGACAATGGGACTTTCTTTAGTGGCATCTAATCTCATTGGTAATGTCTTATCTTTTTCAGAGATAACCTGTCCTTGCTGAATGGTATCGCCGTTGTTTTCCACTGAAATAACATCTTTGCCTTCCATTTTCCGCAAATGAATACCATATATTTTTTCTAACGGGCTAACCGGAACGTATTTTTCCCCGTCAATAATTGTGACAGGCACACGTAAATCAACTGGTTTTTTATTAACAAATGCTTGTAATTTTTCGCTCGGCATTTGGATAACTTTATCTTCGGTAGTAATGATAACAGAGCGACTAGGTTCATCCCAGAATAAGTGCTGGTCGATTTGTTCCTTTAAAAATGAAAAAGGTAACAGGACCTCGTCCTCTTTCATTTGATAGGATTGCAAAACTGCCTTTCCTTTATGTACGATTACCTGTTGGCGCCCATCATAAGGAGTAACTCGCTGATGACTACCGTATTGTACATACATCCAGATAAAATATCCTACTACAGCAAGTATGACCAAAAATAGCATCTTAGGAAAAAGCCTATTCCTTCTTCTTTTTCGCCTTGGACGTTGTGACGTCTCTACATGTATGCTCATGACTCCTCCCAATGTATCTCAGTTCTGTTTGTTCTTCATTATAGAGACAGTTTTCAAAGCTATTTGGTTACAAACTTCTGTACATTTTGCGGTAAAATTCATAAAATGTCGAATCCTATTATGTATAGCCACTGGTTCTTTATTGCTCAGAATGCGGTTTAATGGAGCTTATACGTCTGCCATGCCAATTATGCTATCAAAATATACAAAAAAAGAACCCTGCACGTCTCATACAACTGACATGAAGAGTTCTTCCAAAACGCTTGTTATTGCTTGGGCTTATTTTCTTGACAGCTTTGGCATACACCATAAACTTCCATACGATGCCCAGAAATATGAAAGTTAGCTTGTTCACAGGCTGCTGCCTCTACCTGAGACAAGTACGGGAAGTGAAAATCCTGAATAGCCCCGCACTCAGAACAAATAATGTGATAATGTTCATCTTCTACATTCGCATCGAATCGACTGGAAGCATCTCCGTATGTTAATTCGCGAACCAACCCCGCTTCTTTAAATACTCGCAGGTTATTATAGATGGTTGCCACGCTCATATTAGGAAATTTCCCTTCCAATGCTTTATAAATTTCATCAGCAGTTGGATGAGTCATCGTCTCAAGTAAATACGCTAATATGGCATGACGTTGCGGAGTCATACGAACACCTTGATTCTTTAAAATCTCGACAGCTCTCTCGACTTGTTGCATCATCGCCATGCACCTCACATAATATGACCTTTAAAAAGTAAGTAATTAGAAATATTCTTATCCGTTAACAATAATCTAATTAGAATTGTTATAAATAAGTGTACGCTGATTCTGGAGGTTCGTCAATAACAAGCTTGAATTTGGGGCTTTGTTTCCCTTATTAGCTTGTCCAAGCCTCACTTTTTTTCAAAAGTTACACGTAAGATGTCTTCTTAGCTGACACTCTTTGGCTTCTTGTTTACTTTTCGAGCTTTCTTACGTGTTGGGCATACATCCTCTAGGGGACAAATGTCACATTGCGGGCTTTGTGCCTTGCAGTGATAACGACCGAAAAAGATCATACGATGATGAGTGTCTGACCAATCCTTCTTGGGAATCTTTTTCATAAGAATTTCTTCTACCTGAACAGGAGTAGCATCGTCAGGACAGAAGCCCAATCGTTTCGATATTCGCTCTACATGTGTATCTACAGCGATAGCAGGCACCCCAAATGCAACACTGACTACAACGTTAGCCGTTTTCCGTCCAACACCAGGCAACTTTACCAGCTCTTCATGCTTGTTAGGCACTTCTCCTCCGTATTCTTCTAACAAAAGACGACAGAGCAACTGGATGTGTTTAGCCTTGTTTTTGTATAGACCAATTTGTCTAATATCGTCTTGGAGCTCTTCTAACGAAACCTTTAAATAGTCTTCTGGGGTCTTGTACTTTTGAAATAGGTGTTCTGTCACTTGGTTTACTTTTTTATCTGTACACTGCGCTGACAACAGTACCGCAATCGTCAACTCAAATGCGTTACTATGAGTAAGCTCACAATGCGCATCAGGAAACATATCCGCGAGCGTCTGTAAAAATAATTTCATGGATAATCGACGCATTTCCTTTTCCCTCCTACTATACTCCGAACCAGTTTTACTTTATGCATGCGTTCTATTGTAACATATGAAAAAATTTGATGAGCCCACTTCCCCTAGGGAATTCCATAGTGAAAAAAAGGGAAGCGGGCACATGTAATAAGCGTCATGATATTTGAATGTAATTCGGCTAGGGAAATGAAAAAACAGGTAAATATAGGCATGTCATAGAATGATGAATGGACAAGAGGTGAGAGGAGGAACTTTCGTGAAAGTATTGATAACAGGCGGGTCAGGATTTGTAGGTCATGGCATAATCACCGCCTTACTAGAAGCTTCCCATGAGGTACACTGCTTACTTAGACAAGGCTCCGAATTAAAAATGAAAAAATTGTTTTCGAAGACCGATCATCTTCATCTCCATACAGGCGACATTTTTGCAATAGACTCTCTCCGTGTAGCTATGCGAGATTGTGATGCGGTTATTCATTTAGTAGGTATTATAAGAGAACAGGCTGGTAAAGAAATTACTTTCTCCCGCATTCATGTTGAAGGGACACGCAATGTACTGCAAGTGGCGAAAGAGCTAGCTATCCGCCGCTTTATATTCATGAGCGCGCTTGGTACGCGTCCTCAAGCTGTTAGTGGCTACCATCAGACAAAGTATGACGCGGAGCAATTGGTGAGCGCATCTGGAATCCCTTATGTGATATTTCGTCCCTCCGTTATTTTTGGTCCAGGCGATGAATTCGTCACTATGCTGGCTGATTTAGTCCGCCTTCCTGTTACTCCTGTCATTGGAAGTGGTACCTATCTCTTGCAGCCTGTGTCTCGGAAAACAGTAGCAGAGGTGTTTACGCAAGCACTCACTAATGAGCTAGCTACTAATCAGATCTATGAAGTAGGCGGTCCACACCAGCTTTCCTACATGCAAATCCTACGGCACATTGGACATGCGATTGGAAAATCACATGTAAGGACGCTTCATGTACCACTATGGATGATGAAACCTATCGTTACGATGATGCAAGGTTTTTCCTTTTTTCCTATCACCACAACTCAATTAACAATGCTACAAGAAGGTAATTTTTGCGAAAATAATGAAAAATTATACCAAGATTTTCAGATTAACAAAATTGAATTCTCTTCTGGTATATCCGAATACCTTTCACAGACTAGAACGAAGACCAGATAAATTGAAGGAGCTAGAATAAAAAACAGCCTTTCCTTATACACACATATAAGAAAAAGGCTGTTTGAGATTTATTCATGTAAATTAGGTTCACTCTCTCCTAACTGACTATTAACATACCGAGCTGCTACAAATAAAAAGTCTGATAAACGGTTTAAATATTTAATAGCAGTTGGGTTAATTGGTTCTGTCTCCATAAGCTGGGTTGCTCCGCGTTCAGCACGTCTAACTACCGTGCGAGCTACGTGAAGAGCAGCACCGGCAGGATGACCTCCTGGCAAAACAAAATTAGTCAGCGGAAGTAGCTTCGCATCTAAACAATCAATTTGTTTTTCTAAATAATCTACGTCCTCATCAACGATAGGCCAACCTACCTTTTTTCCTTCAGGTGTAGCTAGCTCTGCTCCAATATGAAATAACTTGGTTTGGATCAGATGGAACGTTTCTAACAACTCAGCCCACTTGTGCTCTTTAGGCAAAAAAGATACTGCTGCTCCAACATGCGAGTTAGCCTCATCGCACGTTCCATATACTTCTACTCGTGGTGCATGCTTCGGAACACGTACGCCATAAACTAAAGATGTTTGACCTTTGTCTCCTGTTTTTGTATAAATCTTCATGTCATACCCACCTTTTCTTCATTTTTATAAGCAACGTAAATAATTACGCTGGGCTAGCCACTATAATGAATTCAGTACTGGTTGCATCAAATGGAGCTTTTGCAAAGCTACCGTAGCGCTCTAAAACCTTAAAACCAGCTAAACGCAATAAATGATGCAATTCTGTCGGGAAGACGTAACGCAATGTAAAGCGTCCAGTTACACGCTCCTGCATTTTTCCATTCTGATCTAGACGTTCATAGCTACGTGTTACTTCTGCTACTTGTTGAAAATAATCGTAGCGAGTAAAATCATACATCGCAACTTCCTGTCCATCCCCTAACGGATACATGCCCCGAAGCGTCAATTTTTCGCTCTCTTCATAGAGATGCTTGATATGTGGTACAAAGACATTAAAGACTAGCTTACCACCAGGCTGAAGATGCTCTCGTATGCAGCGCAATGCCTTCATCTGTTCCTGAATATGAAGCAAATGTAAAAAGGAGCGATAGGGTATCATAATTAAGCCAAACTTTTTTCCTAAGGAGAACTGACGCATATCCCCTTGAATAAAAGACAAATGCTCGACCACACCAGCTTCTTCTGCCTTTGTTACGGCCTTTTCCAACATTTCCCGAGAAATTTCAAGCCCAGTTATGTCGATGCCTGCTTTAGCAAGCGGAATGGTTACTCGTCCAGTCCCACACCCTAATTCTAAGACTTCCCCTTTTGCTGCTTTAGCATATTCTTCATAAAAAGCCAAATCTCCTGCTAATCCTTGCTGTGTGAGATCATAATAGTCAGCCCAATGATACATATTCACAACTGACCCTCCTATACTACCAATTCGTCCGATAAAATATAAGCCATGACTAATTTAGCAGTATTATCAAAAGCAGAGGAATGAGTACGCTCATGCGAGTGGGAGGCATCTACACCAGGTCCAATCAATCCATGAACAACATCATATCCAGCTCGCAGTGCAGCACTAGCATCGGAACCATAATACGGATAAATATCAACCTGATAATTAAGTCCGTTTTCATCAGCCAAGGCAACTAATTTCTTACGGAATCCATAATGATAAGGTCCAGAGGAATCCTTGGCGCAGATCGAAACACAATATTCATCAGTTGTTTGGCCCGTACCGATAGCTCCCATATCCACTGCCAAATACTCTACAGTAGCTGACGGAATGCTTGAATTACCGCCGTACCCAATCTCCTCATTATTACTGATCAAAAAATGTGTCGTATACGGCAGTTCTAGCTTATCTTCCTGAACCGCTTTCATTATACCTAAAAGAATTGCCACGCTTGCTTTATCATCTAAGTGGCGAGATTTCACGAATCCACTCTCTGTCACAGTCGTACGAGGATCAAAAGAGACAAAATCACCAACGCTAATTCCAAGAGCCTTGACCTCTTGAGCATCCGTCACCTTTTCATCCAGTCTGACCTCCATCAAATCTTCTGTACGCTCTGCCTTGCCACTGTCGCGATACACGTGAACAGATGCTTTAGAGGTTACGATCGTTCCTGTATAAATGTGTCCCGTAGCTGTTTCAATCTGGCAATGCTCACCTTCGATCGCATTCCATGCATAGCCACCCACCATGGAAAGCTTGAGGCGACCATTGCTTTTTATTTCTTTCACCATAGCACCAAGTGTATCGACATGAGCTGTTAATAAGCGGTGCTTATCATTGTTGCGACCTGATATTGTCGCTAACAATGCCCCTTTATTAGTCCGCTCAACATGTACACCGCTTTTGCTCAATTCCTCAGTTACCCAGGAAATTACTTGATTGGTGTTACCAGATGGGCTTGGGATTTGTGCCAATTTCACAAATGTATCAATCATGTAAGACAGGGACAAGTTCATCGAATTCTTCCTCTCCTCTTGCTGTTTTTAGACTAGATGTTCTTTTATGTATGCTACTACTTGCTGCACATGATCCTTTACTTTAACTTTAGGGTATATCTGTGCAATCTTGCCTTCTGTATCTAAAATAAAAGTGGAACGCTCAATACCCATATACTCTCGGCCGTACATTTTTTTGAGTACCCACACTCCGTACGCTTCTGCAACACTATGGTCTTCATCCGCAATTAAAGGAAACGGCAATTCGTGTTTTGCAATAAACTTATCATGGGAGGTAACGCTATCCGGGCTTACCCCAAGCACTACTGTATTAAGAGTGGAAAATTCAGCATGATAATCTCGGAAATCACATGCTTCCGTCGTACATCCAGGCGTGGAGTCCTTTGGATAAAAATAAAGCACGACGTTTTTGCCGCGATAATCCTCTAGGTTTATCGTTTGTCCATTATTTGCAGGTTTCTTAAAAGTTGGTGCTATTTGACCGACTTCCAACATGAAAATCCCTTCTTTCCTTCATTTTTCTTATTGTAACAAAAGTTAGGTTCAGGAAAAAGAAAAGGGAGAAGATGCATTGCACTTTACTTAATAAAACATTACGATTACATAATAGTAAAAATTCCGACCTTTCCAAATAGAAAAAGGAGAACCTGGTGATGGCTAACGTGATAAAAGAAGTATTTGAAATAACAGATCCTGAGGCACTTAAATCCTTCGCTGTGCCTGAAAGAGTTAAAATTTTACAGCTTTTTGAAGACCTAGAGCCTCGAACTGCAAAGCAAATTGCTACTGAACTAGGGGAAAACGCGGCACGGCTACATTACCATGTTAAGGAATTGGTAAAAGTCGGTCTATTACAACAAGTGGATACCCGTGTAAAAGGCTCCATTGTGGAAAAGTACTATCAGCCAATTGCAAAAGTCATCAGGGCTAATTTGCACCTCGTTGTGGAGGAAAATGCTCAGCAATTAAGTGAAATCATGTTCTCTCCGTTACATGCGACTGAACAAGAGCTGCTTTATACCATGAATCATCTGGCTGCATCTGACATTGATAAACGAAAGGACTATCAAGACACCTTTGCATACAACTTTGGGAATTTACATTTGACAAAAGAAGAACGTAATCAGCTTTTTAGTGAAATGAAGGATCTCTACCAGCGTTATAAAGATAACAAGCCGTCAGCCGATCGTCTAAACTTTCATTACCTAAATCTGCTTTTCCCGACTTCACCGCGTCAAGATGATCCAGATAACGCTGAATTCGTAGACGATGATGAATAAGTAGCCCACCCTATCCAGAAAGGAGCTGCTATGCATGCATAAGTCCGAAGTATATACCGTACTGTTTGATTTTGATGGAACGATTGCTGATACATTACCAGCCATTTTTACAGCCATTCGCCATACCTTTTATACGTTTCTGCAAGAGGAGTATTCTGATCAGCAGATTATGGAATTATTCGGGCCACCGGAAGCGGGAATTATTAAAAACAAGATTCCGTCTGAGAGATATGAGGAAGCTCTTCAGTGCTTTTATGACAAATATGTAGATGAACACCGCGGGCTAGTAACCCCTGCACCGCTGCTCACTATGCTTGAAGCTTTAAAACACGCAGGCATTCAGATGGGAATTATTACAGGGAAAGGCAGAAGGAGTGCCGATCTTTCTCTTGAGGCATTAAAACTGACCGATTATTTTCAAATTGTCATAGCAGGCGACGAAGTCACAAATCATAAGCCGCATCCTGAAGGCATTCTTCATGCAATGCAACAGCTCCGAGCCTGCCCGGAACATACTCTTTATGTAGGAGACAGCCAAGCTGATGTCACCGCGGCTAGAGCTGCCGGCATTTGTGCGGTTGGTGTGAATTGGTTCCCCGCATCGCAAAGCAACGGGATTTTTGATCCTTCTCCCGATGTATTATTTACAGAGCCTGCGATGATGATGGAATGGCTGTTAAAAAGATGGAATATAGGTAGTAACTAAGCTCAAAGAAAAAAGAGGCCTCCCCTTATCTAGCTGGGAGCAACCTCTTTTTTTCTTTTTGTTTTATGCAAAATTCGTCTAAGCTTACGAAATAACTGGTTTACTTGACGAAGCAGGATTGGTGACTAGTAAGCCAAGTCGTGCAGACATTTTGACAAATACCGGGTAAGCAATCAACGACAGCAAGACACCTTTGATAATGCTAAAAGGTACAATACCAAGCAAGATCATGCTCCACAGACTTTCCATATGGAACATCTGTAGTAATTGCTCTATCGAAATTGAGTAGAGTACCGCATAGAAAGGTAACAATAAAAAGTAGTTTGCCATAGCCATAATCACTGTCATAACCAGCGTACCTGCCGATAGCCCCAAAACAAAACCGACTTTATTTTTATATAAGCGCTGTGTATAAACAGCCAAAAACACAAAGCTTCCGCCTGCCAGCGCATTCGCAATTTCTCCAATAATAAAACCATCTGTGTTTTTTAGCAGAAGATGCAAGCCATTCTTTAAGACTTCAATGAGTACTCCCGCTGCTGGGCCAAAAACAAGCCCGCCAATAATAGCTGGTACCGTACTAAAATCAAGCTTTAAAAAAGTCGGCATCAACGGCACATGAAACTCCAGATAGTACAAAAGAAACGCAATGGCTGAAAGCATAGGGATCGTAACTAGCTTTCTCAGACGCTGTCTTTGAATCGTGTGACTTGTTTTTCCTTGCATGTTGACCATCCTCTCTTTTTCTTTCTCCTTCTTGAGAGATGGCAACAGCAATCCGCAACCACGTGTTATTTTTTTACTCTACTGCCAAACAAACTTACGACGACTGTTCCGCTCTTAGAAAAGAATAAAAAAGCCCCTAAAAAAGCATCATGCTTCTTCAGGGGCATACTGACGATCTTTACCATAATCCAGAGGGTATAGGGAAACAAAGGGCTGTTTATCGAGCAGTCCTCTCCCTCAGCCGACACAACAAAATAAGCACGTGTGCATCGTACTGTCGTCATCCTTCTCCCATCCAGACTGTACTGTCGGCTCTGGATTCTCACCAGATCCTGCACACTTCTGCCTCATTTCAGCAAAAGTGGCTCGCGGGCTAACGCTCGATATGCGCATCACCGCCGGTCGGGAATTTCACCCTGCCCCGAAGGAATTGTGAAATTTTTCTCACGTAATTATTATACTCTGAAATTCCACGTATGACAATATCATTTTATGAAGCTATTCCTCACGAGCCTGCACCGCTATATTTTTTAACCCCTTGGTTCCAGATTAAAATCCCTAAGGTAAAAAAGATGATTCCCATCACAGGCGTTAGCATTGTGTACCCATATAAATCCTCTTTTTTCAAAAAATAAGCTGAAGGATAGAAGCCTACAAATGCGAATGGCAAAATCCATTTCAATAAAATTGCGATTGCATTGTTGTAAATGTCTACTGGATATCGCCCATAGTTTTGAATATTCCAGATCATAGGAGCAATTCCCGTACGTGAGTCGCTATAAAAGCTCACGGATGCTATTGCAGTATAAACACCACCGTAGATCAAGGTACTACTCAATACTAACAGGATAAAGATAATGGGATCGTACCAGGAGATTGTAAGCTGTAGCTTCCATCCTGCATACAGCATAATTAACAGCCCCGTCAGAACTCCAAATATACGATCTGGTGAAATGGATTCCAGCGAAATTTGCGCCAAATGATTGACTGGCCGCGTCAAGATGCGATCCATCTCTCCTCTGATAATATAGCGCTCATTAAAATCCCAAAAACCAAAAAACATCGTAAACAAGGCATATGGAACTAAAAAGTATCCATAAATAAAAATAATCTCATACATCGTCCAGCCCTGAATGTTTGGAACATGTGTAAATACAACTAAAATGAATACCAGATTTAACAGTTCACTTACGATATTGGACAGCAATTCCACGATGAAGTTGGCCCGATACGACAGTTTTACTTTAAAATACTGGCTAAGATAATCTTGAAACAAACGTATAACTTGCCCCATCTGGCTATCCTCCTTGCACGACCAAATTTCGTTTTGCACGTTGCCACAACAGAATAATTGGTATAAATAATAACGCGATCCAAATAACCTGTGTGCCAATTGCTATCCAGGCTTTTTCACCATGGAGTGCCCCTGTAAAAATCATACTAGGCGTAAAATTGATAGCCTGAAACGGCAGATATTGTAAGATCGTTTGGGTGACTCCAGGAAAAAAGCTAATCGGAATAACAACACCTGACAGCAAATCTACCACCATGCGTTTTGCCATAATCATTCCTTCATTTCTCATTAAGAAAAACGTTAGTAGGCCTGTGAGCAAATTAATTTGGGTATTTACCACAAAACCAAGTAACAAGCTTACACTGTACATCCCCCATATTTCCCCACTGCTTGGAAACTCGAACGGAATGAACAACCGAACAATGAGAAGTCCCGGAAAAGCAAAAAACACAAGGCGAAAAATCCCTTCTCCCAAGGCTTGTGCTGTTTTGACTGACAGGTAATTATAAGGACGAATTAGCTCAATAGCTACTTTCCCTTCTCTGACATCCTGACCTATTTCTTGGTCGATATTGTTAAAGTAGAATGCACGAGACATCCAAGCAATTGCTACATAAGAGGTCATTTGAACCAAAGACATACCAACGAGATTGTCCTGCCCGGAATAGATTGCCCCCCACAAGAAGTAATAAGCTCCGATATTAATCGCATAAATGATGATCCCGCTGTAGTAATTTACCCGGTAAGCAAGCAGGGTCAGAAAGCGAATTCGTATCAGCTCTTGATAAAGTTTCCACATGCTAAAATCCCCCGCTTGTCGTCGAGTAAATGTTACGTACAATCTCTTCCGTGGAGGTTTCTTTGATTGTTACATCGGTTAGTTCAAAGCTAGCCATCACTTGCGTCAAAATGGCCGGCAGCTTTTCATGCTGAAAAGAAACAGATAGGGAGTATGCATTAATGCCCTCAATACTGCATTCAAACTCAGATAAAGTAGCCCGCAGATTCTCGGTAGTCATTTTTTGTTTAAATTGGAATACTACTTCGGTTTTATTCCCCCAGCGTTCCTTCAAATCAGTTAAGAGTCCGTCAAAAATCAACTTGCCGCTGTCCATCACTAAGACTCGTTTACACAGTGCCTCAATATCAGATACATCGTGTGTAGTAAGCAAAACGGTGGTATTTTCCGTTTCGTTTAGACTTTTTAGGAAGTCACGAATCTTTTGTTTTACCAGTACATCTAAGCCTACTGTTGGCTCATCAAGGAACAGCAGCTTCGGTTTATGAATAAGAGCAGCAGCGATTTCACAGCGCATTCTCTGTCCAAGACTTAATTTACGAACAGGCTGCTGAATGAATGAGCCCATGTCTAATTCTTCTATTAACCGATCCTGCCACGCCTGTCCTGCTACCTCATCTACCTTATAGACCCGGCGCAATAGACGAAACGACTCTAATGGAGACAAGTCCCACCACAGTTGTGAACGTTGCCCAAAAACAACCCCGATGGACTCAACATATTTTTCTCGATCCCGGTGCGGATGATAGCCATTAATTAAAATCTCTCCGCTAGAAGGGGTTAAAATGCCTGTCAGCATTTTGATAGTTGTTGATTTACCGGCTCCATTTTCACCAATTAAGGCAAACATCTCACCTGCTTGTACCTCGAAGCTAAGCTCATGAACAGCACGAACTGTTTTATATTCTCGTTGAAAGAGATCGCGAAAAGCACCAGACAAGCCATTGCGAGCTTGGTGAATGCGAAATACTTTCTCTAATTGCGTAACATTTATCATATTTCTCGCGTTCCTTCCTCTCCTGCTTTATGGTATAACTGCCACGATAGATAGTGTATATGAGCCAAAGACAACTTGCAAAAAGAAACTTGCCCCAAATACACTTGGTATCCTATGTTATGATAAAAAGGTCGAAAAAGGAGTGAAAGAAATCATGAATCGTGAACAATCAACTAAACTACATGAACAAGCTTACGGTGTTATTGTCGGGGGCGTAAACAGCCCTTCCCGTTCGTTTAAGGCCGTTGGTGGCGGTTCTCCTGTCGTCATGGCAAAAGCACAAGGAGCTTATTTTTGGGACGTAGATGGAAATAAATACATAGATTATCTGGCAGCGTACGGTCCCATCATTACTGGGCATGCTCATCCACACGTTACAAAGGCAATCGTGGACGCGGCACAAAATGGCACACTGTATGGTACGCCAACTCCTTGGGAGATTACCTTTGCTGAGATGATTCGGGAAGCAATTCCTTCCATGGAGCGTATTCGTTTTAATAACTCAGGTACAGAATCTGTTATGACGTGCATTCGTGTAGCTCGTGCCTATACCAATCGCACAAAAATCATTAAATTCGCTGGCTGCTACCACGGCCATTCTGATTTAGTCCTAGTAGCTGCCGGTTCTGGTCCTTCCACACTAGGTATTCCAGATAGCGCTGGTATCCCACAAAGCATTGCTAACGAGGTTATTACTGTTCCATTTAATAATGTTGACGCATATAAAGATGCGCTAGAAAAATGGGGACATGAAATTGCTGCTGTTTTAGTCGAGCCAATTGTTGGTAACTTCGGTATCGTAATGCCTCAAAAAGGCTTCCTGGAAGAAGTTAATCGCCTGACTCACGAGGCCGGAGCCCTTGTGGTGTATGACGAGGTAATCACTGCCTTCCGCTTCTGCTATGGTGGAGCACAGAACTTATTGGGAGTAGAGCCTGATTTGACTGCCTTAGGTAAAATTATTGGCGGCGGGTTGCCAATTGGGGCATATGGCGGTCGTCGTGAAATCATGGAACAAGTAGCACCTCTTGGACCTGCTTATCAAGCTGGTACACATGCAGGAAATCCTGCCTCCATTAAAGCAGGTATCGCATGCTTAGAAGTCCTCAAACAACCAGGCGTATACGAAGAACTCGATCGTCTCGGTATGCTCTTGGAAGCTGGGATTAGTAAAGCCGCAGAAAGCCACGGCATAACCATTCGCATTAATCGCGTAAAAGGTGCTTTAGCTGTTTATTTTACCGATGCAACCGTTACGGATTATGATGGAGCCCAAAGTGCTGATGGAGAACAGTTTGCCCAATTCTTCCGTTTGTTATTGGACGAAGGAATTTGTCTGGCTCCTTCTAAATATGAGGCTTGGTTTATCACAACAGCTCATACTGAGTCAGATATTAAACAAACAATCGAAGCAGTAGACCGTTGCTTTGCGAAAATGGCACAGAAATAAAAGATCAAAAAGGCCTCCAAACGTGTAAGAGTATGGAGGCCTTTCTTATTTTTCATTTGGAAAAAAACGATCGGGCAAACTTCTGGCTTTCAGGGAAAACTACTGGTGTCTTCACTCAAAAAGCGTAATACAGGAGGGCTAGTCAATGTCCAGAGGTAAAAACGACTTTCCACAAGCACCAGAGCAAACCTTTACTGATCCCAAGATGAGTGCAAAGCCACTGGAATTTTTAAGCTTCCAGAATCCACGTAAAACAGAACATCACAAAACAAAGCAGCACAAAACAGAAAATCGGGACGAATAGTCATGACAGCCCCCATTATCGGGGGTTGTTTATTTGTATAATTTATACAATTTTATACCAAAATATTGCTTATCAATTCAATAAACACACAAATATCAGAAAAAAGTTTGCATAAAAACGCTTACATTTGTATAATTAATTGTTTTGATATTGTTTTGCTTGCCTCTTTCGTGTTATTCTCAATGGTAACTAACGATATGCTTCCCCTGTTTGCACAATGAGCATCCACATTGAGTCCAATCTTCTATAAAAAGGACTTATACTCAACTGTCTTAGAAGAACGAAGGAGGTGGAGGTCAGACCTACTGACCGTTACTATGCAAAAGAGAAATGAAAAGCATATGCACACTAGTAACTTTCGGAATTATCACACAACAGAACATGATAGCTGTGGAATTATCTGTATCATCGAAAAAACAGGAACACCTACAAGGAAAAATGTAGATGAAACCATTCGGACCTTAGTACAAATGGAGCATCGCTCTGGATTTATTGATGGAGAAGGTGACGGATGTGGTGTATTAACGGATATCCCTCGTTATCTTTGGGAGAAATATTTAGAAAACTCACTCTTCGAAAGTGATTTGGCGTATGATCCTTCCTTTGCAGTTGCTCATATTTTTGTTCCCCGCAAAGGACATGAGGTAAAAAAAGTCCAGGAAGAAATCGGCTTGCTTATAAAAAAACACGGCTTAACTGTTTTAGCTGAGCGTGAAAATCAAGTTCATTCAAACGTGTTAGGAAAAAACGCACAGCAGGATGAACCACTCTTTTGGCAAATCGCTTTCATGCCAAACCAAGCCATCCACCCAACCACATTAACGCCTGAACAATACGCCGGATTATTATTTGAACTCCATGTTGAAATTGAAGATACCTATCATGTACATGTTGCTTCCCTCAGCAATCACACCGTTTCTTATAAATTGATGGGTGCAGCGAACATCTTACCCCGCTATTTCGTAGATTTAGCTGATCCATCCTTCGCCTCTACTGTTACAATCGGTCATAATCGCTACTCAACCAACACATTATCTAATTTTTTCCGAGTCCAGCCCTTTTCTTTATTAGGACATAATGGAGAAATTAATACCATTAGTAAACTTGAAGAAGAGGCCCGCATGCTACACGTACCGTTAGTCGAAGGTGGCAGTGACTCTCAAAATTTAAATCGTACCATCGAAACCTTTATTCATCGCTATGGATTGACCCTATTTGAATCCTTAGAGGTTATTTTTCCACCTATCCACAATGAAATAAAATTATTTTCTCATGATTTACAGGATTTATACACGTACCTCCGACAGGCTTGGGGGCACTTTGCTCAAGGTCCCGCTGGTATCGTTTCTCGCTACGCCGATCAATGCGTCTTTAGTGTGGACTCCTTGGGATTGCGCCCCGTCTGGATGGTAGAAAGTGAAGAATCCCTTTATTTCTCCTCCGAGCAAGGCATTATTCCTGTGTCTGAAATGGTAAGCGAGCCAAAATCATTAGCCCCTGGCGAGAAAATTGGTGTTCAGCTAAGCCAACAAGGTATCAAAATCTTTAGTCATTCAAAGCTGCAAGAGCTTGTTAAGGCCAGCTTTCAGACGAAAATTTCCTGTCAACATTTCCGCCAGCATTTACATTACGCCTATCAAAGCGAAATGGTCGCTCCTTCTTCTGATTATGAAGCGCCTACTGCTCAAGCATTTAGTGCATTTGGTTGGGATCGAGAGCAAATCCAGCTTATTGAGCAAATGGCTTCTAATGGTGCAGAGCCGATTCGTTCGCTTGGCTATGACGGACCACTCGCTGCCTTGTCCAAAGAACGCCAAAATATCAGCGATTACATTAAAGAAAGCGTGGCAGTCGTAACTAATCCAGCAATCGACAGAGATCGAGAAATTGAACATTTTTCAACGCGTGTGGTTTTAGGAAAAAGAACATTCCTATCACAAAAGGAAACCGAACCGCATACTCGCATGGAGATCGCTTCACCGCTGCTCGTGGAGGGACAATCGTTCCAAGAGCTTGCATCTCCTCAAGGTATGATGACTTTAGAACAAATTATTTCCTGCTTCCACACAAATCCGCATAGTGTAGTCGTCTTGCCAACCGTATTTCGAGAAACTGAACGTTTATCGGAAGCATTGGATCGCCTTGCTCAGGAGGCTTGTCAAGCTGTGGAAAAGGGAGCCGCTTTATTAATTCTTGATGACTCAATGGTTCATATTGAAAATCAATATTTTATCGATCCTTTGCTGATAACAGCCCATATTGACAGAGCGCTCAAGCAAGCTGAGTCCCCTAATCATAATCTACGCAGACAAGTAAGCATCATCGTTCGATCCGGTGCTATTCGTTCCTTGCATGATATCGCTCTTCTACTGGGAAGCGGTGCAGAGGCAGTGGCTCCACACATATTGTTTGCCACTGTATTTGCAAAGGGAGGAACAGAAGCAGTTCACAATCTATTTACTGCTTTAACAAAAGGGCTCGAAAAAGTAACATCAACAATCGGTATTCATGAGCTACGTGGCTATGGGCGCCTTTTTTCTGCAATAGGTCTGCATGCGGAAGTAGCTAATATTCTACAAATCCCAACCTTCTGTGGTTCAGATAAGGCCGGCCTATCACTTGACCAGTTAGAAGAAGAAAGTCGTCAGCGCTACGAATTATATAAGGACGAAAAAGCACGTGAGGCACGAACCTTCCACCTATTCCCACGGTTATGGAAGGCCATCGGGCAAATTGCCAGCGCTGAAATTCCTTATGCAGATTACGCATTAAAATTAGAAGAAAATGAGCAGGAAAACCCGATCTCCATCCGTCACCTAACCGATATCGCCTATGAAAAAAGAGGCACTCAGCAGGATACCGCTCGAATTGAACCCGAGCAAGTGGACAACAGCGTAGGGGAGCATTCATTGCCGTTTATGATTTCTTCTATGTCATTTGGCTCACAGAATGAGACAGCCTTCCGTGCCTATGCAGAAGCCGCTGATCGCCTCAATATGATTTCCATGAACGGTGAAGGCGGAGAAATTAAAGATATGCTGGGCAAATACCCACGCACCCGCGGTCAGCAGATAGCGTCAGGACGATTTGGCGTAAATGTTGAGTTAGCTAACTCTTCAAACCTATTGGAGATCAAAATTGGTCAAGGGGCAAAACCAGGTGAGGGCGGACATTTACCCGGCTCGAAGGTTACAGAAAAGATTGCTGCTGCCCGAAATGCTACCGTAGGGTCCGATCTAATTTCACCTTCTAACAATCATGATATCTACTCCATTGAAGATTTGGCTCAGATGATTACAGAATTAAAAACAGCCAATCATCAAGCAAAAGTATGCGTTAAGGTGCCTATCGTACCTAATATTGGAACCATTGCTGTGGGAATAGCCAAAGCTGGTGCTGATTATATTACCTTGTCAGGATTTGATGGTGGCACAGGAGCTGCCCGTGTGCATGCTCTACAACACGTCGGGCTTCCCGCTGAGATTGGTGTAAAGGCGGCTCATAATGCCTTACTGGAGGCCGGTCTACGCAATCAGGTAGAGATTTGGGCAGATGGCGGCGTCAAAAGCGCACTGGATGTGGCTAAATTAATGATGCTGGGGGCTAATCGCATTGGCTTTGCCACGTTAGCTATGATTGCCGTGGGATGTACTACCTGTCGCGGCTGCCACTTAGATACCTGTCATGTTGGAATAGCCACGCAAATTGATAATTTGGAAGAAGCCCACGAAAAGGGCTTACGCCGTTTTGTTCCCCGTCAATTTGATTTGGCCGTATCTGGGCTTACTAATCTGTTCACCCAATTTGGGCAAGAACTACAGCGAATTACTGCCAAACTTGGATTTACCCATTCGCAGGACCTCGTAGGTCGATCCGATTTGCTAGTGCAGGCTCGCGGCTTAAACCAAATGGATTTGGAGTCACTGCTCTGTGTCCATCCCTTATTTACTACTTCCAAGCATCGCGGGGCTAGTTATGAATCGACAGCCGCAAAAGTCTTGGTAGCCGCAGGAGCAATAGAAAACGCAGAGCAAGTTCAAGAAAGGGATCACTATGTAAGTCTCGATCAACCGATTCAGCAAAATTTTTCAGCCATTTTATCAGGAGAGCGAGTATTGGGAAGTCGTTGGTCAGGAGCACGTGTGAAGCCTTATTTAGACGGAAGCTATATGTCATTACCAGAGGTATCCTTGTCTTATGATCACGGCAGTGTTCCAGGAAACGGGCTTGCGGCCTACAATGCAGAGGGTGTGAGAATTCGCGTACAAGGCGGAGCACAAGATGGTGTTGGTAAAACGAGCTTTGGAGGTGTTGTCTCCATTCTCAAGTCTAAAGGAGCCCACGGGCACTATATCAATGGTTCTGTCGGAAAAAGCTTTTGCTACGGAGCACAGAAGGGACTATTTATTGTTCAAGGAAATGCTGATTCTCGTGCCTGCATTCGCCTCTCCGGTGCAGACGTTGTATTTGGCGGCGCTATTACAGAGCCACTTCAAGATCATTTAGGAGGACTAGGGGCCCGTGCCAATCTAAAAGGCTTCGCTTTTGAATACATGACAAATGGCCGCGCCGTCGTGCTTGGTGATCCAGGCCCATGGATTTGTGCTGGAATGACGGGAGGTACTGTATATGTTCGACTACAACCAGAACTAGGCTTTGACGAGGATGCCCTGAAACGTCGTATCGCCAAAGGGGCTAAAGTGTTCATTTACAAGCTTGATGCCAAAGGTATTTCTGATGTATCCGAGCTAGTAGCAAAATATAAAGAAGAGCTATTGGCCACAGAACAATATGAAGAAGCAGGGCTCATTCAAAAATTATTGGAGCATCCGGAAGCTCATTTTGTACAAATTACGCCTAAAAGAGAGCAAGCCGATCCTTCTGTATCAACTGAGTAAGAACAGTACCGAAGAAGAGAAGAAGAAAAGCAAGCCCCGGTGTGGGCTTGTTTTTTTATTTGATCATTTTTTGTGGTAATATCAAAATAAATGAAACCTTTTTTAAGTTAATACGTATGTAAATTAACTGGCAAGCTGAAATAACGAGCTACCCAACGATTTATTTTCATAATAAAGATGTATTTTTGTGTCTTCTCACCATTTTTCGTGCACAATGAACATAGGATGAGAAGAGGACAAGGAGAATCATCATAGATAGGAGTGATTTTACATGCTTTTTACCCCATGGACGATATTAATTTTGGCGGCATTCGGTCTAACGATGTGGGCACAATTCCGTGTAAAAGGAACGTTTAGCAAATACTCGGAGGTACCTGTTTCTTCTAGAATGACCGGGGCTGAGGCAGCTAGACATTTACTGGATTCTAACGGTTTATCCCATATTCCAGTCGAACATATACCAGGTACTCTTACAGACCACTACGACCCAATGTCTAAAACGGTACGCTTGTCAGATCCTGTGTATTTTAGCGACTCCATCTCAGCAGTCTCTGTAGCCTGTCATGAGGTAGGTCACGCGATTCAGCACAAGGTTGATTATCCAATGCTAGTTGCTAGACATCGTATTTTTCCATTGGTCAACCTTACTTCGGGAGTAGCCCCTTTCTTGTTATTAGGTGGTCTGTTCTTGAAAATCAGTGGTCTCTTCCTGCTTGGGATCATTGCTTTTAGCGTAGCCGTACTATTTCAAGTCATTACCTTGCCAGTCGAGTTCAACGCTAGTAGCCGTGCCAGAGATTTAATGATTAAAATGGGCTATATTCGTAACTCAGAAGAACGTGAGGTTAAAGCCGTACTTGGTGCTGCAGCCCTTACCTATGTAGCCGCAGCTCTCATGTCTGTACTACAGTTGCTTGAGTATATTTGGTTGTTTAAACGAGACAGCGACGACTAAAAATTCCTTTTATAAATCTAAAAAAGGCGTCCCATCAGGGGCGCCTTTCATTTATGGTTGATGCAATTTACTCCTTCACACCAGGAATGGTATCAAGCTTCCATGCCCCATCCTCTTGCTTCATACGAACAGAATAGCCTTTAAAATCAACTTCATTGCCTTCTCCGACAGGAACTTTAATTTCATACTCTCTGCCATTTTGATCTTCTGTAATCATTTCTGCCTGCCCACCTTCCCATTGAAGCACACTGCTTTTATCTACGGTTGGTTGAGCCAGCTTTCCTTCTTTTTCAATTAGCTTAAGATTGTCTATGACCTTATCTCTTGCAGCTTTGGTATAGATATTCTCCAGGTATTTCATCAGCTTTTCTTTCGTATCTATATCGCTTCCTACAAAGCGATAGTCTTTTCCATCATGAGAAAAGCTCTTACTTTTATCTGGATCTATTTTTCCTCCGCGTAAGACATACTCATAAGCGTTTGCTCCCTCGGCTGCCAACGCGACAGCTTCTTTTTCATCCATATTGGTATGCTTACTTCCAGCCGGTTTTGTTATCTCCGCAGCTGGCTGAGCAGTTTCTGTCGTTGGAGTTGTAGGCTTCTGTTCGGGCTGATTGCCTGTACAACCTGCCAATGCTACAACCAAAGCTGATAAAATCAGAAAGCCTGTCCATTTTTTCATATTGTTTCACTCCTTTTTCAGTATGACGCCAAAACATGGTGGCACGTTACGCTTATTCACTCGATACTGCCTCAAAACCATGTCGAACCGCATACAAGAACCATATAAAGTTTAAAAACAGGAGAATGCTCGTCATTAAGAATACACCGTTTAAGCCTACAAATCCAGCTAGAAAGCCTCCCGTCACCGGTCCAAGCATATTTCCAAGACATAAAAAGCTGTTATTATAGCCAAATACTCGACTAACCATATGACTCGGAGTAGCTTTTCGTAACAAGGAATTAACAGCCGGCAATAGTCCACCTACACATAATCCTGCCATGAAACGCAAAATAAGTAATTGCCAGAGCGTTTGCACCATCGCCGTTGGAATATAGATAATAGCAGATGCAAGCAAGCAGCCGAGCAATACTTTATGCGGACCAATCCTATCTCCCAATTTGCCTAACTGAGGGGAAGCAATAACATTAGCTATTCCTGTCATAGCTGTAACTAATCCTGCAAAAAAGGCCACTCTCTCGCTACTCCCAATCAGCTCTTTCACAAAGATCGGGAGGATCGGAACAATTCCATTTAGGGCAAATTGAACAATTACCGTTACGCCAAACAGAACCGGCAGTGTTTTGCTTGCAAACACCATTTTAAAGTCCTCTCGCAAACTTGTCTGTTCTGTTTTTGGCAAAGGTGTAAAGTCTTCCTTTACGGTAAACGTAATGATAAGCGTTGCTATAAATAATAAACTGCCTGTTACCATAAACACAGCACGGTACCCAACTAAATCCGCAAGCAAGCCTCCAAAGAAAGGCCCCATTATCGAGCCAGATACAACACAGGATTGCAAAATGCCTAAGGCCCATCCCGAACGCTCCTGAGGCACACTAGAGGCTACTAAAGCATTGCTGGCAGGAATGATTCCACTAATCGTTCCGTTTAATAAACGCAGAAATAATAAATGCCATACATTGCCTGCCAGTCCAGTTAGCCCAATCGTAATTGACATTAAAAAACCAGAGCGGAGTATCATTATTTTACGTCCATACTTATCTGCCAAGTTCCCCCAAACAGGTGACACTAATCCAGCCGTTAAAAAGTTGGCTCCAAATATGATCCCAGACCACAACGTTGCGTCGTGAGTGTTCGTGATATGTAATTCTTCCTGAATAAAGAGCGGGAGAAATGGCATTACCATACTCATTCCTACCATAACGATAAACAAAGCACCACAGAGAACAAATAAATTACGTTTCCAGGTCTCCATACCCTCACTCCTTATTTTAAGCCAGTGAAAAAGTCAGAGGCTGTTTTTCTAGGTTGGATGTTTATCTACTCATCCATTCGACGAAATAGCTTCTTGATCTATGTTCCCAAAGTCTTGGACGTTCCATAAGGTATGATAAGCCCCTTGCTGCAAAAGAAGCTCTTCATGTTTCCCCATTTCCACAATGCGTCCATCCTTTAACACAACAATCTTATCTGCATGTGTAATGGTAGACAGACGATGGGCTACAATAATAGTCGTTCTGCCCTTTGCCAGATGAGCTAAGGATTCTTGAATCATGTGCTCTGATTCCAAATCCAATGCGGAAGTGGCTTCATCCAAAATTAAAATGGCGGGGTCCTTCAAAAAGACGCGGGCAATAGCAATTCGTTGCTTCTGACCTCCCGAAAGCTTGACCCCTCGCTCACCTAATTCAGTGTCGTAGCCCTCTGGCAGTTCACTAATGAATTCATGTGCATTCGCCGCCTTGGCTGCTGCTATTATTTCTTCTTCTGTCGCTTGCGGATTCCCCATTGAAATATTCATTCTGGCTGACTCGCTAAACAAAATGTTATCCTGCATGACAATTCCGATTTGCTCACGCAGGCTTTTTTGCGTAACGTCCCGTACATCGATGCCATCAATGAGGATTCGTCCATCCGTCACATCCCAAAATCGTGGAATTAAACTAATAAGAGAAGACTTTCCACCTCCTGACATACCGACTAATGCTACCGTTTCACCCGGTTCAATCCGTAATTGTACATCATGTAGAACTGGTTCATCTTTCTCGGTATAACCAAAAGTAACCTTATCAAATTCTACACGCCCGCTAATCCTTTTTGTTTCAGGATTCACGGGCAACGTACAAGCTCCCGGTCTATCCACGATATCATATTGCTCATCAATAAAATCAAACATACGATCCATAGAAGCGATCGCTTGCGTCAATGTAGTCGATGAATTAACCACCCGTCTGAGTGGCGTATATAGTCGCTCCAAATAAGCGTAAAAAGCCATGAGCGTTCCAATGGTTAGCATACCTTGGATGACTTGATAGCCTGCAAAGCCAATAACTAAAAGCGGTGCAATATCCGTAATCGTATTAACCACAGAAAAGGTATAGGCATTCCAGCTAGTTTGCTCTAAAGCCTTATGTAAGAATCTTTGATTTTTCTTTTCAAATTGCTTTGCCTCATACTCCTCTAAAGCAAAACTACGAGTAACGGAAATTCCATTAACTCGTTCGTGGAGATGACCTTGTAATTCAGCTAGCTTCTGCGATCGCTCCCTCATTAGTTGGCGCAATCTCTTATAAAAATACTTAATCGAAAATCCATACAAAGGAAACACAACAATAGCAATCAAAGTTAGCTTTACATCCATAAAAAGCATAATGGAAAGCGTAATAAAAATAGTCACTAAATCCAACCAAATATTCATAAGTCCCGTTTCAATAAAGCTTTTTGTCTGCTCTACATCATTTACAACCCGTGAAATAATTTCTCCTACCTTATGATTGTTGTAAAATCGCATGGATAATTTCTGTAGGTGGCTAAATAATTGGTTACGAATGTCAAATAGAACACGACTGGAAATCCATTGAGCATAATATTGGCGATAATACTCTACAGGGGCTCGCACGATTGTAAACAGAAAAAAAGCTGCACACATTAACCAAAACAATTGATATAGCTTATCTTCCTTAGGCATTGTTCCTGTAACTAAGGTGTCTATCACATATTTGAGAATTAATGGCATTAATAATGGGATCCCAAATTTTACAATACCAATACCAATGGTTACAATAATTTTCACTTTATAAGGTCCCACATAACGTAAGTATCTGCGTATGCTATTCATAGCACCACTCCTGCTGTTAGTATGAAAGATGAATGCGCCGCGCTTTCATTCCCTGAAGTCTAAGTCTCTGTGAAACCGATTTTACAACAGATAGACGGTTATGTCTTGTTGTCAAGTATACGGTAACAGCCCATTTACCTCCAATAAATTCACTTTTCTTTTTCTTTTTAGCTGGTTTTCTCTGTTTTCTAACGATTGAACGCGTATGGGATTCAAAAATACCCCTGTTATCGTTGCCAAATTTCGCTTGACCGATAACAGGGGTGTGTATCCGTGACATGTAATTGACTACTCTTCATCATTGTGCTTTAGCAGTTGGTACCGTTCATACCATCTTTGAACAAATCCGCTTTGGAAAGGCCCACGTTTTGCTTTAATCCATTCCAAAACCTCGTCCAACGCCAAGTGAACCCGTTCCTTCACATATGGAGGGTAATTCATTTGCGCGCTATGTAGAGCATATTCTTCTTCATCTAATACCGTATACGTCATATCCGGATAGACTTTCACATCCAGATCATAGTCGATATAGCTAAGTAAATTTCCTTTTAAACTGAAAGGAGAACCGATGTTACAGTAATAGTAAATCCCGTCATCACGGATCATGGCGAGTATATTAAACCATTGTCCTCGTCCAAATGTACAGATTGCAGGCTCTCTTGTACGCCATTCACGCCCATCAGACTCTGTGACTTTGACACGATCATTACCGGCTATCACTACTGTATCGCTCGTATGAATGAGCGTAGTGCGATCCCAAGTACGGTGTAAGGACTGATTATGTTTGAAGCTTTCAATGCGTATAATAGAACCTGGTACTTGCGACGACATGACTCTCTCCTTTCTTCCATTTTCATCTTTTAAAGAAATATTTCCTTAGGAGGAAATTTTTTTAGAAAGCGTAATATACTGTTGCAATTCGTATCCCATGGCTTGGTAAAAAGGTAACACCTGTTCATTCGCCTGATTGACCATAATAAGAATTTGATTGACACCGCGCTGGTGAAAACGATTCTCTAGGGCTTCTACTAGCTTACGGCCAATGCCCCTGCCTTGGGAAGAACGTGAAACAGCTAAACGATAAAAATAAGCACGAGTTCCATCTATCGTGCCGACAATAACTCCTACAACTTCTCCATCTTCCTCAGCAACCATAACCAAGTCGCTGTCCCAAGCTAATTGTTTAGCAAGAGAGTCCATCGTTTCCGTATCAGTTCGATTTAATTCTGTTTCTTGCCAAATACGAGTAATTGCCGCATAATCGCCCAGACGAAACGTCCGAATAATCATAATAGGCGCCTCCCTTAGACGGCTTCATTTTTCTATTGTACACTACTGAGGAAAGTTTGTCCCCTTAAACACAACTTACATTGTAGCAGTTTTCTAACAGGAACTAAACTAGTAAAGAAATACCGCCATCCACAATAATCGTTTGACCGCAAATCATTTTTGCTTGGTCAGATAACAAAAACATAACCGTATTAGCCAAATCCTCTTCTTCGACCATACGCCCTACCGGAGTTTTATTAGCAGATGCTTCCAATAATTCTTCACGGTTTGGGAAATGCTTTAATGCTCCTGTATCAACAACGCCTCCAGACACAGCATTTACAGAGATGTTATACGGAGCTAATTCTACAGCAAGATAACGAGTTAATGCTTCTACAGCAGCCTTAGATACTCCCACTGTTGTGTAATTTTCAATGACACGAATAGAGCCCAAACTGGACAAGCTTACGATTTTACCGCCATCATTGGTTTTTTGCATTAATTTTGCTGCTTCTTGCGCACAGAATAATAAAGCCTTGCTGTTAATTTCCATAGTCCAGTCCCAGTGACTCTCTTCTAACTCCATTAAAGGGCGTAGCACACCAGAAGCTGCATTGTTCACCAGTATATCTAAACGGCCGAATTCCTCATCAATCTCTTTAAACATCTCTTTAATTTTTGCAACATCTCCAACATTGGTTTTTACCAAATGAACGCGAACACCCTTCGCTTCTAATTCAGATGCTGCTTCTCTTGCTGCTGTACGATTACGCAGATAGTTAATGACTAAATCATAGCCTTGGTCAGCTAATTGGTGAGCAATCGCCTTCCCAATACCTCTGGTTCCACCTGTAACTAATGCTACTTTTCCATTTCTACTCATATATTTCTTCCCTTCCTTCCAAAAATGTAAAAAAGAAACGTTCCATCTACCAGCTATTAACATCTGGTACTAATTAACTTCTATATTATACAAGCTATACCATTGCATCGCTACGTGCAAATGTAGATCAGGTGTAGTCTTTATAACCAATTATTGCCTTCATATGAAAAAGACTTCAATCTTTTTATTTTCTTTTACAAATCGTTAATTTTATACTTTACAAATTGAAAATAATACCATACTATTAAGGAATAATGCTAACACTTGGAAAGGAGGTTCAGAAAAATGATGGTTATGGGAATCTTTACACAATTAGCTGGCAACAATAGGGCTATGCATAATTTCATAACATCTTCTCTCCTCGCTTCCAGACAGGTGATGGTTATTTAGCTGTTCTTTATACCTGATAAGCAGATCGTAGGAGAGGTATCTCTTGCGGTGCATATTTTCTTTTACACGCTCAGACCGTGAGATATCCATATCTTACGGTCTTTTTATGCTCTTTTTTCATAGAAATTGAAAGGGGGTGACACAAGTCATGGTATTTCATTTTTTCATGTTTTCTGTTCAGATCAAGCGCAACAAACCGCCTGTTGAACGGCAAACACAGCTTTATTTCCAGGAGCAATGGATTAAAGAACGCGATGAAAAGCGCTACATGTTGGACGCGCAATCGCCGTATATTATGTAAGTATTCTTCATTTTGATGGGAGGAATGTTGAGATGAGAAGTGTTAAACGTAAGCAACGCATGAAGTATATAGGTGTAAAGGCGCTAGATGGGACCTGACTGAATGAACAAAAAATAAAAGGAGGATGTGCACTGTGCATATTCCAATGATCTTTTTTACCATTATTATTGAACGTAAAAAGAAATCACCAGAGAAAACATACCGAGATTATATACAGTATAAACGCATTGAAAAAATCCGTGAAGAAAACCAACAAAGATGCATGGAACATCATTATTTAATGAATCGTTTCTAAGCGTCTATTATAAAGCTGCAAAAAGCCCCCTCTGTATGAAGGGGCTTTTTGCGTTACCATTTTTCTTCCTTCGCCGTTATTTCAGCAATGATTTTATTGTGTAAGACGGGGAATGCATATTGTGACATTTCCTCTGATGTGACAAACACAGCATTCTCCTTGAGTGGCTCACCTGAGATGTGCTGCATTACATACACATCAACATTCCAATGCAAATGCGAGAAGGTATGCTGTACATTCATCAGGTAATCCCCCAAATCGACTTGTAGTCCATATTCCTTTTCCAAAAGCCGGATCAATTGTTCTTCGTCATCTTTCGTCCCTGCATCCTCTACCATGGGAAATTCCCATAAACTTGCTAATAATCCCTGTTCAGGACGCTTTTGAATCAGATATTGGTTTCCACGCTTTACTACCGCTGTCAGTAATTGAACGGGACGCGGCGGCTTTGCCTTTCCTTTAACAGGTAGCGTATCCTGCACGCCTTCCCTTCGAGCTAAACAGTAATCAAAAACGGGACAGGTTAGGCATTGCGGATTTTTAGGCAGACAAACAAGTGCCCCTAATTCCATAATGGCCTGATTAAAATCCCCTGCTCGTCCGATTGGGATCGTTTGTTTAACCAATTGTTCCATTTTGATCCGTGTAGCTGGTTTAGCAATATCATCATCCATCAGTAGAAGTCTGGAAAACACACGCATCACATTACCGTCTACTGCAGGTACAGGAACCTCGTAAGCAATGCTTAAAATAGCACCCGCTGTATAGGGTCCTACACCCTTTAGCTTGGAAATTTCTTCAGGTGTATCTGGAACCACGCCACCATACGATACCGTGACCTCGCGTGCTGCTGCTTGCAAGTTACGTGCTCGGGAATAATAACCTAGTCCTTCCCATGCTTTTAAAACCTCTTCCTCAGGAGCCGTTGCCAGCGCTTCCACTGTAGGGAACTTTTGCATAAAATTTTGATAGTAGGGTTTAACGGTTTCGACACGGGTCTGCTGTAGCATAATTTCAGAGACCCAGACACGATAAGGATCTCGATTTATTCGCCATGGTAAATCTCGCTTTTGGGCATCATACCAATATAAGAGATCCTGAGCAAAATCAAACGCTTGAAATTCATCGGGCAGTGTATAAATAGTTGGTTGTTTTTTTCTCGTCATGCTTTTTCTTTGTTTCCCCTTTGTTCTTTTCAGGTTTACATCCAATTTTATATAACAGTTCGTGCAAAGATCATCTACTTCCATCTTGCCAAAAAAAACAGGTTTGAACAAGTTTCTCCTACATTTACCGTCCTGATTTAATGGCTTGGCTACTTGTAAAAGAAAATGGTACCCAACGAAGCAATCTTTTTGAAGAATGCATACTTTTTTTTAGAAAGGATTGAAGAATGAAGTAAGTTGTGCCATAATTTTTTCCACCATCCCCGTGCGAAAGGAGAAATCTTCTAGTGGATACTGCCACGCATTTTGCCATCGGTTTTGGTTTAGCTGCCCTTGCTCATCTAGATCCTGTAGTAGCAAACGATCCGGGTTTAGCTGAAGCGGTAATGATTGGAACAGTCATCGGTCAACAAGCACCCGATTTTGATGGATTTACTCGTCTACTGGGTAATGCAACATATATCCGCAACCATCGGGGAGCTTCTCATTCGATACCCGCTATTTTCATTTGGACACTTTCCATTTGTGGACTTATCCAATATTTCATTCCGCAAGTGCACTGGGGGCATTTACTCGGTTGGACATTCTTCGCTGTCTTTTTACACGTTTTTGTCGATATATTTAACGCCTATGGAACACAAGCACTACGTCCTTTTAATCGAAAATGGGTAGCCCTTTGCACCATGTTTATCTTTGATCCGCTGATTTTTGCCTTGCACATCATCGGGCTGCTATTGTGGGCGGCTGGTGCTGAGCCTGGTAAGCTGTTCTTGGTTATCTATCTATTTATTGCCCTTTATTATGTAAAAAGGTATCGGGTACATGCCCGTGAGCTAGCCTATCTGCAATCCTCATTGGGGCTAAAAGGAGAGTATACGCTAATCCCTACTTATTCGTGGAGTAACTGGACATTTGTAGTTAAAACCACGCAGCAATGGTATGTAGGAGAGATGCATCAGGGCTCCGAACCATTGGTGCTTGATATTTTCCCGATTCCAAAAGAAGAACCTGAGCTGATTACCCTCACGAGACAGGATAAAAAAGTGCAAGCATTTCTTTCCTTTACCCACCATGTTCATGCAGAAGTCATACAACGCTCTTTTGGCTATGAAGTCAAATGGAAAGATTTGCGTTATCGAGCCAAGCATATGGGCAAATCCCACTACATGCTGGTAGCTGTCGTCTATCTAGATCAAAATAAACAAATTCGTGATTCGTTCGTAGGCTGGATTCACCACAGTGAAGACCAGTTAACCAAAAAATTAAATCCCCAAAAAGAGATTCAAGTCAATTAAAAAGAAAAAAAGCTCCTTCTTCGTGAGGAGCTTTTTCCTTTTGACACATTTTATGTTCGAGATTTATTCAGTCTACACGAAGCTGGTTCTACATGAATCAGCATTCGTTCAATTCCATTAAAGCCTTTCAAATGCTCTTCAATACTATCCGTAACATCATGACTTTCTTCTACAGTTAATGATGAAGGCACTTCAATAATGCAATCAACATGAACAGCGCTTCCATGATAACGGGCCCGTAAATCAGTCACACGGCTAACGCCATTCACTTCCATAATACGATCATGAATCTCCTGCCATTTCTCTTCTTCAAAGGCATCCATTAGGCTATCGACAGCCTGTTTTCCTACCACATATGCCGTCTTGATTATGAGTAAGCCGACGATGAGTGCCACTAAAGCATCTGCCCATAGCCAGCCCAACCTAGCTGTACCAATACCAATTAATGTTCCAATGCTGATAATCGCATCACTTCGATTATCATAAGCAGCAGCCATAACTGCCAGATTATCTGTTTCTTTACCAACCGCCATATTGTAAAGAGATAAGAGATATAGAATCAGGGCACCGCCAAAAGCTACATACATTGATAAAGGATCAGGAGCCATTACTTGTTCTTCTGGTCTCCATAATTTCATAAAAGCACCCTTTAACACATCTATCCCTACCACTGCCATCATAAAAGCGGCTAATAGGGCTGCTGTCGTTTCTGCACGAAAATGTCCATATCGATGATTGTGATCAGCTGGTTTCTGGGAAATATACATACCGATCATCAGGGTAATAGACGCCAACACATCTGATACGTTATTCCATCCATCTGCTGTCAATGCCTCAGACTGAGCAAACATACCAGCTACAATCTTGCTTACAGACAGGATCAAATAAAGAAAGATGCTAATCTTAATGGCTCTGCTTCCCTTTTTGTATTTCAGGAGCTTGGAGCTCCCTTCTATACTTTCCACAGTAAATTTCCTCCTCATACCGAACTTTCTATTCTAATGGTAACGATCCAAAAGCGTGTTAGTCCAGAGAAACGTTTTTGCAAAAAGGCAGGATTGCATCTATAAGGAAAAAGATTTGCATGAAGGAAACCCTATGTAAGCTAGATACAATTGGGCTTGTAGGAATGCAAGGCTCTGATTTTTGGGAAAGCCTTTTAACCGTTTCTTTATTAAAATTTGTATGTCAGTTCTTTCTGAGGATGTTACACACTACTTACATGCTATTGGATCACCTAAAAAATTCGTCATACTAGGACGTGGAAACAAAACCCAACCTCTAGATTTATTTATATCTTAAAGATACGAAAAATGTGAGCAGAACAAACGAATTTAATGGGTTTATGTGGAAATTCTTTCAGTCAATGATTGACAATCCATGCTTTATAACTAACGCGTAAGCCGTCTTTCTTTATAGCAACACAACAAAAAAGGGTAAGCATACCTATTAGATGTGACTAATAGGAGCCTACCCTTTGTCTTTATTCCATATATTAGCGAGCTGCTACGAAACGTTTGTTTACTTCATCCCAGTTAATCAAGTTCCAGAAAGCATTGATGTAGTCTGGACGTTTGTTTTGGTAGTTCAGGTAATAAGCATGCTCCCAAACGTCTAAGCCAAGAACAGGAGTTTTCCCTTCCATAATTGGGCTATCTTGGTTAGGAGTGGAAGTGATTGCTACTTTATCACCGTCTACAATTAGCCAAGCCCAACCAGAACCGAAACGGCCTGTAGCTGCTTTTGTAAACTCAGCTTTAAAGTTATCGTAGCTACCGAATGCAGCATTGATTGCATCAGCAATAGCACCTGTTGGGTTTCCACCGCCATTTGGGCTTAGGATTTCCCAGAATAAGCTATGGTTCGCATGTCCGCCACCATTGTTGCGTACGGCTGTGCGAATAGCTTCTGGAAGTGCATCCAGATTAGAAATTAATTCCTCTACGCTTTTACCTTGAAGATCAGCATTTCCTTCTAGGGCAGCATTTAAATTGTTAACGTAAGTAGCATGATGACGATCATGGTGGATTTCCATTGTTAATGCGTCAAAATGTGGTTCCAATGCATTGTTCGCATATGGTAGTGCAGGTAGTTGATGTGCCATTACAAAAACTCCTCCTTTATGTAAGTAAAAAGTCCTTTATGCTTGCTTTACTCCTTAATTATAGCGTAAACGACCGGATTAATGCAACTAAAATGTATTGAAAGTATAGTAAGGTATTTTACCCTACATTTACTGAATGCAGAACTCTTGCAAACCCGATCACTCATGATAAACTGTACATTATCAAATATTTCGCAATTAAATAAAGGAGTCTGACTTTCAAATGGAACTCGACATATCAACCATTGTTTTACTTGCTTTAATCGGATTTTTAGCTGCGTTTATTGATAGTTGCGTTGGTGGAGGCGGATTAATTTCTCTTCCTGCTTTACTGGGGTTAGGCCTTCCTCCTCATCTTGCGTTGGGAACAAATAAGCTCGCTGGCACCCTTTCATCCCTAACCAGCTCGATCACCTTCATTAGCATGGGGAAATTCGATAAGAAGCTAATGCTGATTCTCACACCCTTTTCCTTACTTGGTGCTTGGTTAGGTGCCCTAACGGTTCTAGATATTCCACAAGGCTTTCTCAACACGCTAGTTATTATTATGATGGGTCTTATCTTTGTTTATACTCTGCTAAACAAAAAGTTTGGCCATGAAGCAAATTTTAAAGGGTACACAACCTTTACGATTAGCTGGGGCATTTTATTTGCCTTTTTGATTGGTTTCTACGATGGTTTTTTCGGTCCCGGCACAGGCTCCTTCTTGATTTTCCTAATGGTGTTACTGTTCGGCTATGACTTTGTAATCGCTGCTGGCAACGGTCGTGTCCTCAATCTAGCCAGCAATATCTCGTCACTTGCTGTATTCATCTGGAATGGAAAGGTTCTTTTTTCTACTGGATTGGTTATGGGCTTAGCCATGATTTTAGGCGCAACTATTGGTGCCCGTGTGGCCGTTATGACTGGTGTTCGCTATGTGCGCCCGCTGTTTCTTCTCGTGTCAGTCTCTCTTATTACCAAAATGGTATATGAATTAATAATCAAATAAGAGCAAGCAAAACGGCGTGTACCACTTAGTGGTTACACGCCGTAATTTTTTACTAAAACAGGTTAACTTTCTCCTGTTTAATCGCTGAAGCATTTTTAGCTAATTGGGCACCAGTTCTCCCCGTTATTTTCCGTCCCTATGCTGCTTTATACGGGCAATGATTCCGTCCGTTAATAGGCCAATACCTGCACCGTAAAAAGGTGCTGCCATTCGAAATCCTGTCGGTAAATCTTTTAGAAAAAACAGTATGACTCCAATGATAAAGCCTAACATCATAAAGCGAATACGCGTGGAGCCCAAGCTACTTCCCTCCTATTTTGATTTAGGTTTAGGGAATTTGTTCGGCATCTTCATGTTTTTCATGTTGCGGCTCATTTGTTTTAGCTGCTTTTGATTTAAATTCATCCCCATAGAACGTGCCATGGTTTGAATTTGCTTTTCATCCATTTGCATGTTGGCTACTTGCTTTTTAAGATAGTGAACTCCACCATAGAACCCACCAGCTAAACCTAAGAGTAGCGTAACAATTGGAATAACCCAGTTGTACCACATGTTCCATTACCATCCTTTTTTAATATCTTATCCCGTCCATTTTACCATAAGAAGCTTTCCTGTCCATGTAGATTTGTGTCGTATGGTATGAAATGAGGCTAACTTTTTATGATAGGACTTGCATATACTGTGCTGAGGTGAAGAAAAATGACTGCTTTCGTCGTGATCGATCCTGGACATGGTGGCATTGATCCAGGAGGGGGAACCAACAGCTTGTTTAAAGAAAAGGACCTCGTTTTAAAAATTTCCCTTTATCAGCACCAACGCTTTTTAGAATTAAATGTTCCAGCTTTACTTACTCGCTCTACAGATATAACGCTTGAAAGCGACCAGCGTGCATCATCGGTTCGCAACAGCGGCGCACGATATTGCCTTTGTAATCATATTAATTCAGGCGGCGGTCGAGGTGCGGAAGGAATCTATTCTATTCACGCCTCCTCAGCCATGTCGCGTACTCTTTTCGAGGAAATTGAGACAGCCGGCATGCCTGTAAGGCGTATCTATACGCGTACTCTCCCCAATAATCCCCAACTTGATTACTATTTTATGCATCGAGACACAGGAAATGTGGAAACGGTCATAATCGAATATGGATTCGCAGACAATCCAATAGATGCTGAGTTTTTAAATACGAAGTGGAAGGAGCTAGCAGAAGCCATTGTTCGTGGCTTTTGTGAGTTTACCAATCTACCTTATACTCCCCCATTGACCACTTCACCAAAGCCTGAACCACCTGATGACTGGAAACAAGAGGCCGTTAACTGGCTTTATCAGGAAGGTATTTTGACCAATGAGGAATGGCGGCAAAACATTGATAAGCCTTTGCCGTTATGGGCAGAAGCCATCGTGCTGCGCCGTTTATACGAAAAGGTAATGAATAAATGATAATAGCTTTCACATGATCAAATAAAAGGAGACATTCCCATGAGCTTAGACATTGGTGCAATTATAGCCATCTCTATGGCGGCAACCTCTACGCTGTCCGACTGGTTACGTATTCCTGTGAAGTTAAGAGCTTGGACAACGCTAGGTTTTATTTTGCTACTAAAGCTGGGCTATGATTGGTTATACGGCCCTGTACCATTTATCTGGAAAGAGTCACTCATGCATGGAATTACAGCTGGACTAGCTGCCGTAGGAATTTATTCCACCACGAAAAACACCCAACAGCATATGAAACAGCTCAAAAATGATTGGAGCAATAATGAGCAAAACGCTAAAATTTTGTCGAATAATATTGATCTTACAAAGCCTGTCCTCTCGTCAGAAGATCAGGAAGCATTTCAGCCTTCTGTGCAGCCATTCACTCCATCCCAATCACAGGTTGCGCCCTTACAAGCACAGAGTCCAATAGATAAGCCTAGCACAGAACAGCAAACATCAGTAGAAATCGCATTGAACCAGCCTCTGCACTCCACCTCCGCCCCTTCTTCTAGCCTCTCCTCCGATCCAGTCAGCCTGTCTTCTACTAGCTTCAAATCGTCCAGTGAAGCATCTTTTACCGTATCTGCTCAGCCATCTCATGATTCCTCCGATAAAAAATCTTCCTACAAAGACTATGTCTAAAAGCGAGCCAAAGTTGACTGGCTCGCTTTTAGATACAGCTATTCCTTTTTCACATACCGTGTAAGAGGAGTATCCTCCAAGCCGGAATAATTGGTTTTGGCCAAAACGCTGATAAGCTCATCTTCTGGAAAACGATAAGCGGTTAATTTCCCTCCAAACACACATCCTTGATCAATATTAATCGCATTCTGCCTCTTACTTCGTTCTGGCTCTGGGCGAGGGTCATGCCCCCAAATGACTACCATATCCGATAAATGATCTACCGTCCAATCTTTGCGGATGGGCCTTCCATCTGGACCTAAGCCTGCAACATCTCCATATCGGCAAAAGTTCTGGATAGCAGGTGAATCCTCCCCAATATAACTGTCCTTAATACCGGCATGTACGGCAACCAGGGCCTTTTTACCTCGATATTTCACAATAATATGAGATGGTGCTGACATGAGTAATTGCAAGCTAGCATAGCGAAATTGAGCAGTGCGTCGGGCACCGTGCTCCACCTCGTAACGTGCAAATTGCTGTTCCACCAGCTCATCACCATGCGCCAGCGTGACCCTTCTCCCATCTAGCCACCGTGCAATTTTCCATCCATGATTGCTGTCTACCATCTCAGCTAGCCCTTCTTTAATATGCCTGATAAAAAAATCAAGCAGCTTAAGTGATTCAGGCCCTCTACTCGTAATATCCCCTAGTGACAATATCTTTCTTCCCATAGGATGTTTATATAGCTGATCCTTTGCATCGAACGTGTAACCGAGCACCGACAACAGTTCAATAAATTCTTCATAGCAACCATGTATATCTCCGATGACATCTACGCCGCTATTTGCTGTGAAGAATCTGGATCGCTTCGGTATAAACTTTTTCACGCGACCAACCCCACTATTTTCCATATTCTTATAGTATTACCCTAAGTAGTCCTTTTTGATAAGTAATATAAAGAAAAACCCGAAGACTCGCTCCGGATTTTGGTGGGTTGCTATTTTTATTACTGTAGTTGATGCTTATGGACATATATTGCCGCTTGTGTTCGATCTTCTACACCTAGCTTTGATAAAACATTACTTACATGTGTCTTTACCGTTTTAATACCAATAATTAATTCATCCGCGATCTCTTGATTCGATTTTCCCTGCCCGATTAACAACAGTACCTCCAACTCACGGGGTGTCAATTGCTGATGAGCCGGTGTCTGCGCGCCTGTACGGAACCTTGCCATGATCTTACTGGCTACCCGTGACTCTAATACAGGCTCACCGTCTACTGCGGCACGAATAGCTTTTACGATTTCAGATGCACGGGAGGTTTTTAACAGATAACTAAATGCTCCTGCTTCAATAACCGGATATACCTTCTCATCGTCAATAAAGCTGGTAAGTACAATAACCTTCGTCTGCGGCAACACTTCCCGAACTTTCCTTGTTGCCTCAATGCCTCCCATGCCTTCCATGACTAAATCCATGAGTACGACATCCGGTTGCATTTCCTCAACCAGACGCACCCCTTCTTCCCCGCTTGAAGCCTCCCCTACTACTTCTATATCATCTTCTGTGGATAAATAAGAAGCGAGTCCCATACGCACCATCTCATGATCATCTACTAACAATACCCGGATCATTCTCTCCATCTACTCCTTTTGGGTGTACGTCCAGCAATAACGGGACGCGTATTTCGATCTGTGTGCCATTGCCTGGGGATGAGTAAATCTCCATTGCACCACCAATTTCATCAACCCTCTCACGCATGGACACCAATCCATAGGAGGTCATTTTTTCTCCTTCTGGATCAAAGCCAATACCATCATCCGCAATGCGTAAACGTACATGCCCTTGCAACGTGAATAATTTTACTGTAATGCTATGTGCCCTTGAATGACGCAAGGAGTTGGATAGTGCTTCCTGAAGAATGCGAAACAGTTGATCTTCAATACCATTCGGGATATTGGCAATGTTACTGATTTCCCAATTAATATCCAACGTATGCTTGATCTTCAGCTCTTCTAATAGCTCCTCAACCGCTTCATCCAGTGATTTGTTTTGTAATGTAGCCGGACGCAAATGCAACAGTAATGCTCTCATCTCTGCCTGAGCTCCTGCTGCCATTTCCTCTACCAGTTCAATCTGCTGTGCCGCTCGACTCGGATTTTTATCAATTAACCGTTTGATAGCAGCAGTGGTCATCGCGATAGCAAACAGTTGCTGACTGACAGCATCATGCAATTCACGTGCAAGCCGCTGGCGCTCCTCTGTCACCGCGGCAGCTTTAACCTGATCATGCAATTCTGCATTATGCGTGGAGAGTCGCTGTAACGATGCCACTTGCCCCTCCCATTTAGCTGCAAGTCGATTTAACTGCCAGCCCAATTCGCCAATCTCATCCGAGCCTAATTCCGGTACCCGATAAGATAACATACCGCGTTCTAAATTCATCGTCGCCTCCCATAAGGAATGCAGACGCTTTTTTAACAGATTGCCAGCGATATAACCGCTGACTAGCCCAACAACTGTAGCCACTACTAATCCTACAACCAATTGAAAAAAGAAAATACGCCAGCTAAATTCAACGGTCACTGATACATGTAGATATTTAGCCAACCACTCATTGACCTCCGGACGATCCTTACTAAAATGACCGATCCATAGGAAAATACCAAACATCGTCAATACCGTGCTGTTTGTCCAGAACAGCGCTTGTTGAACCGCCTGCCACTGAATACTTTTTAATGTCGAATAGGATTGTTTCATATGTCTGTACACCCTCTCATCAGATGTACTTGACATCAATATCGCCCACCCAGAGCGAAATGATGATTTTTACTTTTTCAGTAGCTTCTGCGTAGTTATGAGTGGACAGCATCACCTTACGCGTAATCCCATTTTGACGATGGCCTAGTACTTCCAATTCTCCAATAGTCACCTCTGCCATCACCTGTACTGGCATATCGACCGGAACATAGATCGTGACATCTCCAATCCAGCCGTTGATGACTAGTGTACCTTCCTTTTCAGGAATGACAGCACGGGACAGATCAATAACCACATCGCCGATCCCCTGCCAAATCCGCATATTTTTTAGCTCAAAACGACCAGAAATCAATTTATAATCACCAATTAACGAGCTACGTGTATCCTGTGGATTATGAATGTGTACGTGATCGTAAAACGTCTTATCAAAGCTTTTATGAAAGGATTTATCGCTAGATTTGTGCTGTTCTCTATGCGTGCCTTCTTGAGCCGAAATTGGTTCATCAGGCCCCGTATCAGAATAATAAGAACCAGAATAGCATTCGCCTTCAATTTTAGGCCCAAACTTTGAATAGGACTCCTTCTTTGCCTTTTGATTATTCTGCTCGCCTGTATAAAAGCTTTGACTCGTAGGCTGTGTCTGAATATCTGCCTGCTTTTTTTCTTGTGCCTTTTTCCGCTGACTCTCCTTAAGTAACGCATCCATTTCAAGATCGAGATCATCTTGCTTAGCTGTGTCTGCTGATTGAGAATAAGCGGTTGTTTCTTGCAGCTTCTCTTCTGTATAAGTAAAGTCTTGGCCAAAATCATTCTGATTTCGACCTTTACGACGTATTAATCGAATGCCATAGTAAATAAAGAACATGGAAAAAATAAAGCCGAACAAATTATGAATGGCAATACCAAACCATTCCTGAAAAATATTAAGAATACCAATGGTTAATAAGATACCACCGGTAATTTTTCTTCCTCTTTTCCAAAATCGATACCCCCAAAAAATAAAGAGCAGAGGCCATAAGGAAAAAATGCTGAAAAAAATCAGCCCTAAATTATTGAGGAAGAGGCCTAAACCGACAAAGATGATAATGGTACCTGCCACCATTTTTTCTACGCGAGAAAATTTCAAACGAAGCCTACTCCTCTCTCAACTGATTTTTATCTTTTCTTACATACATAGACAAAAGCTGGTGGGATATTAAACGGGGTAAATTTAATATCTACCGTAGAAAATCGCGATTCCAGTTCATTCTTCAGTTGCAAGGAGTACTGAAAGGTAACAAAAACCCCATCCGGTTCAAGGGATTCTACCACACAATCTAAGATATCACTGCGTAGCTTTTCAGGGAAAACAGCAAATGGCAGTCCAGAAACAATAGCATCCAGTGAAGGAATATTTAATTCATTCATATACTCTGATAATCTGACCGCCTCCGAGCAAATTGGTACCTGAGGAAAACGATGATGCAGCATTTGCTGGAATTGTGGATCACGCTCCACGATAAAAAACCGTGCATCCTTCTTCATCTGAGTAAGAATAGCACGTGTAAAAACACCGGTTCCTGGCCCCAATTCGGCAATATGTCCTACTTGCTCCCATGGAACATTTTTCATCATTAGACTACTTAAAAAACGCGAACTGGGGATCACGCTCCCTACTTGTCCCGGTCGCGAGACAAAGCGTCTCAGAAACACAAGTAAATCTGACATCTAGTAAACCCTCCTAGGGGAAAAGCAGCCCTAAACAGGGCTGCTGTGTGTAATAATATCTAGTTCTTTGTTGCTGACTCTATTTCTTCCCTATTTTCAGTGGATTTTCCTGCCAACTTCTCCTTTAATTTTGCTAATTCATAATCTAACTCGTCTTTTTTGTCCAGCTTTTTCAATGAACGGTGGTATTCAGAGTCCTCATACATACCACTCATGCTAGCTTCCGCTTCCATTTGCATTACTTTTTCCTCCATACGATGAAAACCGCGAGCCGCATTTTCAACACCTATGCCTGTTACATAAGAGTTTACTTGCTTTTGTGTACGGGCTACTTGAGCTCTGGACATTAACATATACTTTTTCGCACGCATTTTATAGAACTCTTCTTTTAGTTCAGCTAATTTTTCACGCATTTGCTGGGCAGCATTACTAGATGAATCCAATAATTCTTTTAATTCGAGTGCACGTGATTCGTATGTCTTCTGATCCAATAAAGCACGTCTAGCCAATTCGTCCTCGCCTTCAGTAAGAGCAAGCATTACTTGGCGCTCGCGTTTAGTTGCTAAAGTATTCGCCTCTTCATATTGTTGGCGGAATTTCTTCTCCTGAGCCACCTGACGAGCTACCGCTACTTCTACCCGACCAATCTCCGCTTCCATATCACGCATGTATTGTGTAAGCATAACAACCGGATCTTCTATGGAATCAATCGCATTATTTACGGAAGCCACCGTTACATCACGCAGTCTTTTAAAAATACTCATTTTAGAATTCCTCCTTAGAGTTTATCATTTTTTGGTTTTTGTAATCAAAACAAATCCTTATGTTGACGTTTCTTTAACTCGTTTTCCCAACGATCTAGCTTATCTTCACGCAATACACTTTGGGCCCATTCTCTCTCCCACATCGATGGAGTTGATTCATACGGAGCCGTATGTCGTTGGCCTTTCATAAGCTTACATCCAAAGTAGATGATCGCAATCGCTAGCAAGCAACCAAATAGCAAGCTCAATTTATTTAAGAGCATTAATAGCCCGAAGAGGAAAACAAATATTCCCCATCCTTTATTTCCTGTTGAGCCAGCGCTTAACACCTTTTTGCAACCATAGACCATTAACAGTCCTGCGATAAACATGGGGATTAACCTGTCGATTCCTAGCCCTAGTTTGTCAAGCAATACCAGTACCCCTACGACAATCAGCGTAAGCCCCAGAAATAATTTTCCGGATTGCCCTTGCAAGTGTTTTCCCTCCTTTTTTCATTCGCTTGTTGTTCATGACCTTATTGTAGTCGACCCTGAAATAATCTATAACGGGCGAGCGGATGGTTTTCGACTCAGCCCTGAGTCGGAGAGAATGTCCATCCTTGAAAGGAAAGATAGATTACCCTATTACATAGATAGGAAAATTAGATAAAGCAACAGGAAACGACAGAAATTTTCACCTTGTTTCTACTAATAGAAAATAGAAGAGAAATGTCACTCTTATCAAAAATAGATAAGACGGGTATTCTCCAAAAAGATTACTTAAAAATATGTCGAAATGGTGAACTTTAATATAAAAAAAAGGGAAATCGCGACGAAAGTAGAATTTAATCTCTCTGTGTAAAAAAAAATCGAAAATTAGCCGAACTCCAGACAATGGAAACGGGGGAACCAAACTTTGGGGTGAATAGCTGTTCTTTCAAAACAGCTTAGGGAAACCTTTCGACCGAACCCATCAGCTAACCTCGGAGGCTTAAAAGGAAGGGGCTCTTTCGTTGCGTAAGTTTGTGTGTTCCATACTAACGACTGCATTACTAGCCGTGGGTGGAGGTTCTGTATTCGCATCCTCCGACTCATTAGACAAGACCATCAATCCTTTGTATGGCGTACCTTACAAAGCAGCCGGTAAATCTACTTACGGTTTTGATTGCTCCGGATTTACTGGATACGTGTTTGGGGCTTTAGGTGCAAAACTTCCAGCTTCTTCTTCTGCCCAATTTGAAATCGGGGAATCAGTAGATCGAGAAGACCTGAAACCAGGAGATTTAGTGTTTTTTAACACGAATGGAAGAAGCATCTCACACGTAGGCATCTATATTGGAAACAATATGTTTGCTCACTCGGAAACAGGAATTGGAGTAACGAAGACAAGCCTTGATGATCCCTACTATTGGAGCAAAAAATACGTAGGCGCTAAACGTGTAGCAATTCCAGAAATGGAAGACTAAAATCTTTTTCACGGAAGCTGAAAAAGAAGCACAACCTTTTTATACAAAAGCCAGGGACATGAGTCTCTGGCTTTTTCTGACTATAATTAGTACCAGCTCACATGATAAGACTATATCTTTCCTTATATTTAATTGTGCCATACACCCCTATCCATGATATGATGAAATTAACTGCATTTCGTAGAAACTAGGAGGGTCTCCCTTGAAAGATCATATTTTTGTCGTGGACGATAACCAAGAGATTGTCGATCTGCTCCAAGATATTCTTGAGAATGAAGGTTTTGACGTTTCTCATGCTAATAGTGGAGAAGAAGCACTTGCAAAGCTAGATAGCGGGCTAACCCCCAACCTCATTTTACTTGATATCATGATGCCACATATGAGCGGATATGAACTATGCGCGCAAATTCGCCGTGAACGGGAAATGCCTATCATTTTCTTAAGTGCAAAAGGTAAACCAGTAGATAAAGTTGTAGGACTAGAAATCGGTGCTGATGACTATATCACCAAGCCTTTTGATACGGAAGAATTGTTGGCTCGCATCCGTGCTCATCTTCGCCGCTATGACCGTTTGAGAAAATTAACTGCCCAGAATGAACAACTAGACAAGGAAGCTGGAAATTCAGCTCTCACCATCTTAAAATTCAAAGGGTTGGAAATTCATAAGGAAACTTACTCTGTCTATGCAGGGGAAAATAAAATTGATTTATCTACAAAAGAATTTCAATTATTAACCTTTCTAGCAGAGAATCCAGGTATTGTTTTTACCCGAGAGCAAATCTATGATCGCGTATGGGGCTATGGTTATGGCTCACTTAATACTGTTACGGTACATATTAAGAACCTGCGCGAAAAGCTAGAAACTGAACGCACATTTATTAAAACACAATGGGGAACTGGTTACGTCTTTATTGGGGAGCGTATCTAATTCGTGAAAATCAGCAATAAAATACTGCTCGCCTTTTTAGCTGTCATCGTGATTCATATTTTGGCCTATCGCTTTGTTTTTCAAAACATTATTGTGGATCAGCTTAAAACAGATCGCCACGAGCAGTTTTTGCTGGGAAAAGAAGTGGCTGAGAGAGTCAGCTTTAATGAAGTGATTCGTCGTTCCTTGTTTAAAGATCCCAATGAATTAAAAGAATTAACGAAACAGTTACCAGAAGACCTGATGTATACGATTGTGGTAGAGGATGAGAATGGACATGCCATTACCACGAAAACCTCCGAAGCCTATAATGCAAAAGGCAAAGGATTAAAAAAGGTAATAGCAGAGTATTCCATTGATCGTAGTGCTCCTGTACAAGGTAGGACTGTTGTTCGATTTTATACAGATGATTATGATATTCTCTCTTCTAAAGGAGTTACCATGATCATTGTGTATATTTATGTCAGCTTAATTTTCATAGGTATTATTCTATTTATTGTGGTCATTCGTTGGATACTCCGCCCTGTTAATGAGCTTTCTCGTGTTACTCAGGAAATTAAGCTAGGCAAACGAGATGTTGCCTTTTCTTATCAATCTACCGATGAATTTGGGCAACTATTCCGCTATTTCGATGACATGGTGGAAGAGCTCAATTTTGTCGAGGAACGACAACAAGAATTGATGGCTGCGATTGCGCATGATTTTCGCACGCCTTTAACTACAATCAAGGGGTACGCCTCTTATATTGCTTCAGGTCGGGTTACCGATCTTGAGCGAATACAGAAGCAGATGGCAAAAATAGAAGACAAGGCTCTTGATTTGGAAAACCTATTGGATGAGCTACAGGATCATAATCAATTGATGGGTCGTTTTCCACTCAACCTAACTCGTATTCATATCCGAACATTCGCTAGCAACATCGCTGAGGAATACGCCACCCGTCTGGAGCAAAGCCCCATCAGCTTTTCCAGTAAATTCCGCGTTTCTGATTCCTTACATATGGAGGCGGATGAGCAAAAGCTACGACGTGTTTTAGAAAACCTACTAAATAACGCGATACATTATAATAAACCTGATGGAAGTATCCTGTTTACCTGTGATATGGGAAACAATGAGGTGAGCTTCTCTGTCATTGATAAAGGGGACGGTATCGCAGAAGAAGATTTATCGAAAATCTTCACCAAATTCTACCGTGCGGAAAAATCACGTAATCGCAATAGTGGTGGTACAGGATTAGGCTTAACAATTTGCCAGCGACTTGTTGAACGGCATTCTGGAAAAATCACGGTAAGCAGTCAGGTAGGTATAGGAAGCGCCTTTACCGTAACCATTCCGCTTAAACAGAAAAAAACAGCTCCTGATATACCTGTACCACAGGATTAGGAGAACCAATCGTTTTTCCTACAGGATAATCGACTAAGAAGGTCACTATAAAAAATACCGCATCCGAGCTACTAACTTGGATGCGGTATTTTTTTATGGCTGTGTTATCGGTTCCTTACTGCCATACAGACGGTATCCCCGGATTATGCCTCTCGTTCCTCAAGTAATCGCAAGGATTCAATACAATACTCCACAATTTCATTTATATCAGGGATATTTCCTTCATCGATTTTCCGATGAAAATCCAGTTTAATTCGTACCTGAAATTGTTCAGGCGGCCATCTAAATTCCTGATGCTCATCTACTGTAAACATGACCTGTTGTGTGATATGCGGTCGATGGCCCCAAATTTCATTTAACAAATCAATTACTTGAACAGATTCGTAGCGTACATCCCTCATTGATACATCGAAATGAATGCATATCCGACAGCCCATCGGTACAGCAAGCGTTTGCTCTAACTGCTCACTTGCGATATCCGCTAGTTCTGTTGAGAGCTGAATTTCGGCAGTAACCTTATGCCTGCTATCGTCTTCCTTGGAAGACAATAAATGAAATTGAATATGAAAATAGCGTCCAAATTTAGCCAAATCAACAGCATCTACTCGATTTATTACCAAAATATCGCCATCCAAATCATGATCATAAACAGCGCCTTCTAATACAACCTTTATATTGTCATAAATAATTGGATGAAACATCAAATAGCTCCTCTCCATATTCTGTTCTTAGAATGCCCTGTTTTTTTGGCTGGTGCAAGTAAAACGAAAAGAAAAATGAATGACTTCAATCCTTTTCTCATTAACAGCTACATTCATACACAAAATGTATACCAATAAAAAAAAGCCACTCTGCTTGACTGGCAGAATGGCTTAAGAAAGGGTGTGTATAGGGAGAAAAGAAAGGGTTCCATAAAAGAGTATTTTATTGCAAATTGATTAAGCTTCTACGATGATGTACTTCTTCTCGGAGCACTCCAAGCATTCGGACATATAGGATTCGGCTTGTTCTGCAATCGGTTGACCACAGCATTCACATTGTTTTGGTCCCAATGTAGCAAAGAAATGAGTCAATTTCTCCATGTTAATCGCCTCCGTATGTTTTCGTGCTTCAATTGTCATTTGTTGATTTTATTGTACTACAACAGTCTCTAAATAAAAAATCTTGTTATATCACATTTTACAGCGATTATCCGGTATTTGGTTACCCTATCTCTCGAATACTCTTTATTTCTCTGTATTAATACTATTTTTACTAAATAACACTGTTATAATACAAGAAATAATATCCAGTGCTGAAAAGGACTGGGTAAACAACAGGTTACTACACCTAGAAGGAAAGGAAAAATGAATTCGTGCTTACTAATTTTTTGTGTAGCGTCTAAATGAAAACTTGCTTGAACCTGCCCTCTTCTCCCGTCATGACGTAATAGATTAACATGGATGCCTTTGATTTTTTGACATTATAGTAAGGTTTCTATATAATGAATGATAGTCATTCATTTTTGAAAGGGAGGTAATCAACATAGCTAACACTTCTGACGATAAATACAATAAAATTTTAAAAGCTGCTATTGACGTCATTTCAGAAAAAGGACTCGATAAGACTTCCATTTCAAATATCGTACAAAAAGCAGGAGTTGCACAAGGAACCTTCTATTTATATTTTTCGTCTAAGAAAGCCTTAATTCCAGCCATTGCAGATAATCTTCTCACCATCACTTTAGAAAGAATTAAAGAAAATATTCAAGGGAAAGAAAACTTTTGGGACGTCTTAGAGGTTGTGATTGACGAAACCTTTCACATAACCGATTCTTACAAAGACATTATTGTCCTTTGCTATTCCGGTCTTGCCATCGACCATTCAATGGAGAAATGGGAAGCGATATACCGTCCCTATTATCATTTGTTTGAAGTTATCTTAAACAAAGCCATAAACGATAACGAGATTATCAGTGATATTAATATCGAGCGAATGGCAAAAATGATTATTAACCTTGTTGAGAATGCGGCTGAACGATTTTATATAGGGCGTGATCAGGAAGATACTGTGGATATAGTTAAGGCTGAGACCTATAACTTCATCAAGAGATCACTGTTACAAAGTAAATAAAGCTATCAGGTATGTGCCATATTTTTTTTAAGACAAAAATGACTGACATTCATTCATTTCTTAGTGATAAAGCATAACCGTTACGCGACTCTTCATTCTAAGTGTAATTTCATTAGAACCTACAGACAATAAAAGCAAAGAAGTACATGAAGAAGAGGCCGATTACGTAACTAATTCTTTGTGCTTTTACCGAGCATTTTGAAATGAGTGATTTACCATTTAAAAAAAGGAATGATTGTTTATGAATAGAGCTTGGATTTATGTCATGTTAACTTGTTTATTCGAATTGCTTTGGGTTTATGCTTTTAACGTGGCAGCAGCATGGTGGCATTGGGCTATTGTGGTTGTCATTATTATTGCAGATTTTTATCTACTCTCTAAAGCATGCGAAACATTACCAACGGGTACAGTTTATGCTATTTTCGCAGCAGCAGGTACAGTAGGCACTGCCCTTATGGATATTTTTATCTTTGAAGGGATATTCAGCTTGGCAAAAGGTCTATTTATGGGGCTTCTAGTCATTGGCGTGATCTCATTAAAGCTTGCAGACAATAAAGGCGGAAACACACAAGGGAAAGGAGCTGCTTAATTATGGGTTGGTTATTTGTTTTTCTAGCGGCAATATTTGAATTAATGGGAGTAATAGGCTTAAAGAGATTTAGTACAAATAAAACTTTGATAAATACCGCTCTTTTCTTTGGAGGGTTCGGTGCATCTTTTGCCTTTCTTTACACAGCTCTTCAATATCTTCAGTTAAGTGTAGCCTATGCCGTTTGGATTGGTGTGGGAACAGCCGGTGCAGTACTAGTGAATATGATTTTTTTCAATGAGTCAAAGAGCATAGGACGTATTATAAGCCTCATCATCATTGTCATCGGTGTAACTGGACTCAAAGCAGTGTCTTAACCTACAGTCCTATCGAGTAAAAGCAACAATAGCCTTCCCATCATGGAAGGCTATTGTTTTATTTAAAATCAGATTTATTACCAGTGGGGACCTGACAGCTTAAGACTGCGAGGCGGCTCTGGAAAGTTCATTTCCTGTTGCTGGTACATTTATTTTTTGCTTCAAAAAATTCTGTTCCTGCTCTTCTGTGATATAGCCTAGCTTTTTCATTCGGCTTAATACCACATGTTGCCGAGTCATTGCCTTATCAGGATATTTGATTGGTGAATAATTTTCTGGTGCTTTTGGTAAGGCTGCAAGCATTGCTGCTTCACTTTCATTAATTGTTTTTAGCTTTGGATCATGTAATCGTACCGTTTTACCAAAATAATATTGTGCTGCTGCTTCTATGCCATATTTTCCATGACCAAAGTAGATATTGTTTAAATACATCTCTAGGATTTCATCCTTAGAATATTGGCGTTCTAAATTCATCGCAATGAAGGCTTCTTTTAGCTTGCGTGTATAGGTTTTCTCATTTGTTAAAAATAAATTTCTAGCTAGTTGCATGCTAATCGTGCTTCCGCCTTGCCGCTTGCTTTCTGACATCGTATTAATCCATAAAGCTCGTCCAAATGCAATGTAATCAATTCCTTTATGGTAATAGTAGCGATGGTCTTCAATCGCAATAAAAGCGTCCTTCAGATAAGCAGGCATCTCATCTGTAGCAACATACGTCCCTTTGCCTCCTAAACTACTTCCTACCGTCTTACTTAAGATCTGTTGGTCTATTAAATAAGAACCGGCTATAGTTACAATAGAGTATGCAATAATCTGGAAAAAAAGCGCAGCAATCAACAATATTACTAACCACTTTGGTACACGTGTACGTCGGGCTTTAGGCTTGCTCTTTTTTAACGGTTGTGCAGTTCCCTGTAAGACATGATTCATGATTGCTGCCTCCTTTCTATTTATAGGACGTTGTTTTCTTTGACATGTTTCGACTTTTGCCTCGTTGTAACCTAATTGTAGTTCAACAATCTTCCCATTACCTATTGATAAGTCTTACAGAAACCTTAAATTTTTGTAAGGTTTCTTGGTTTATAGTTGGGTACTATAACAGAAAAAAGCCTGACTCCCATAAGGAATCAGGCCTTAATAAACTACTCGGGTAAAGCGCATACCTACACAGCTTCGTAAATTTCCTCGTAACGCTTACCGATTTCTTCGTCGTTTAAACCGAATTCTTTCATACGTTTAATCATTACTTGAGCCCAAATGTTTGTGCGTTCAGCAATTTTAGCGAATTTCTTTGCTTCTTTCCCTTTACGCTTAGAGCGCTCTTCGCTGTTTGCCTTTAAGTTATCAAGAATGAAGATCATACGCATGGTATCTTCTTCGCTCAAGTTTTTCCATTCACTATCTAAAAATACCAATACGTCTTTATAATACTTATCAAATTCAAGGAAAGAGATTTCTGTATCCATGTTTAGATATTCTTTCAATTGGTCAAACAATGCATCCATCTTTTTGTAACACTCCCTTAATTGGCTTAAGCACCATTATAACAAAAATGAAGAAGACAGGGAAAGAAAAAAGCACGAATGTTATCAAGTAGTAATTATTTCCAAACAGACGTTTTCGCAAGAATCCCTTTCCAAATATACCCTGATACTCGCTAACTTTCTCTTCTCATTATCTCTCATTCCTCACCTGGAATACCTGCCCTGCTCGGTTCTGCTTGGTGGATTGTTTTTTATTTGTTAGTATAGAAGCTATCGGTTACAATTTCGTGTAGCGTGTATCGTAGTTTCTAAGAAAGAGGTTTGTCTCATGAATAATAGAAGGAACCACCCCAAACAGCACTTTACGAAAAACAACAGGAAATTTACCAGTAAAAATCAAGCTCCAGCCAAACAATATACGGTAAAAGAACCGTCTGAATTACTACCGTTTTTATTACAGCATATTACAAATCTCAGCCGTAACTCCATTAAGTCCCTGTTAACACGTGGTCAGGTATTAGTTAACGATAAAGTTGTGACAACCCATAACCATGTATTGCACCCTGGGCAAACGGTCTGTCTACAGAATAAGAAGGTTTCGGAAACGCCTCCGATGATTGGCATCAAAATTTTATATGAAGATGCTGATGTTATTGTTGTCCAAAAAGAAGCTGGCTTGCTATCAATTGCTTCACCGCAAGAGAAGGAATTAACTGTCTATCGTCAATTAATGGCCTATATTCGTCTTGAGAATCCCCAAAATAGGATTTTCGTTGTGCACCGCCTAGATCGAGACACATCTGGCGTTATGATGTTCGCTAAAAGTGAACGGGTTCAACAGGCACTCCAAAATTCCTGGAAAGACAGTGTCAAGGAACGCTTGTATGTTGCCCTTGTGGAAGGTAATGTGAAAAAGCAAGAGGGAACGATTTCATCCTGGCTAAAAGAAAGTAGTACATTAAAAATGTATTCCAGTCACCGTCCAAATGATGGACAGCATGCTATTACTCACTATAAAGTGCTCCAGTCTGATCGGAATTTCTCCTTGCTGGAAGTCCAACTAGAAACAGGCCGGAAAAATCAAATCCGCGTCCACATGGAAGATATCGGACACCCTATAGTAGGTGACAAGAAATACGGCGCTAAATCTAAGCCAATCGGTCGATTAGGGCTACACGCACGAGTCTTAGCCTTTGTGCATCCTAGTACGGGTGAACTGCTGCGTTTTGAAACAGATATTCCTAAGACTTTTTTTCATCCATTTAAGAAGGAAGTCTAACACGAAAAGTAAGCAAAACCGGTCTAGTTGCTTGACATTCCAATAAACATTTACATATACTGTAAGTGTATAAAAATCTAACATGCTAATGAGGTGTAGAAAAGGATATGATGATTTTATCGACTGTTCTTCTAAGAGATTAGGCTTACTACGGGAGAAGTCTGCCCATTTTTCATAAGCCAATCTGAGGACAGTAGATAAAAAATCTTATTCCTTTCTTTCTAACATTATTGGGTAGTGGGTAAGGTATATTCGCCTTACCCATTTTTATGTTCAGCTAATTGAATATTGTTTTTATCATGCTGTTCTCTCGTTGGCTTTCCATGTGAAAGAATAAGGAGAGAATACGTAATGAGCATATTAGCGGTTGAAAATGTTACACAGATGTATGGCGATAACATTATCTTTCAAAATATAAGCTTTCGACTACTTCAAGGAGAGCATGCCGGTCTAGTTGGCAGCAACGGAGCGGGAAAATCAACTCTCCTTCGCATTTTAGCAGGGGAACTCCTCCCTGATTCAGGGACAGTGAAGTGGCTCTCTCATCTCAAAATCGGTTACCTACAGCAGCATATTCATTTACAGGCTGGCACAACCATTTTGCAGTATTTACAAGGAGCTTTTGCCCATCTGTATGAGATAGAAAAAAAGCTACTTCAAGTAACAGAGGAAATGGCTACCCCTAAAGATAATCTTGAACGATTGTTAGCTCGCTATGGTGAGTTGCAAAGTATTATGGATCACTCTGACTTTTATCAGATAGAAACCAAAATAGAAGAAATTGCTTCTGGACTAGGGATTTATGAGCTTGGTATGGATCGCGATGTGGAAACGCTCAGCGGTGGCCAACGAACAAAGCTTTTGCTAGGAAAGCTTTTATTAGAAGAACCCCATGTTTTGTTACTGGATGAGCCAACAAACTATCTTGATGACGCACATATTGCATGGCTTATTAATTATGTAAAAAGCTATAAGCATGCCTTTCTTGTGGTCTCACATGATCAGCGGTTCCTCAACGAAATCACAACTGCCATCTATCATTTAGAGCATCAGACAATCAAACGATATACAGGTAACTATGATGTTTTCCTAACAAGCTATGCCCAAAATAAACAACAACTACACAATGCATATGAACGGCAACAAAAAGAAATATCCAGACTAGAGAATTTTATTGAAAAAAATCGTGTTCGCAAGGCTAAACAAGCAAAGAGTCGTGAAAAGGCATTAGAAAAAATAGCTCGAATGGAGAAACCCACCTCCTCCATGCAGCCACGCTTTATGTTTCACATTCATTCGGAGCCAGTTAGCCGGATTTTAGAAGCCCGCAATTTACAAATCGGCTATACAGAGCCTTTATTGGGGCCAATTGATTTACGAGTAACCCGAGGTGAAAAAATCGCAATTGTAGGCTATAACGGTATAGGTAAATCTACCATGCTTCGCACATTGCTAGGATATCTGCAACCGTTACGTGGTAGTGTACGAATTGGAGAACGAGTAAAACCAGCATATTTTTCACAAGAAGGATCGGCTTCGAATCAAACACCACTTGAGCAAGTGTGGTCATTACGGCCTGATTTAACACAAAAGGAAATAAGACAGGAGCTAGCAAGATCCGGTCTTAGTGAACAGCATATTCGGCAAAAGGTCTGCTCATTGAGCGGTGGAGAACAAGCGAAGGTCAGAGTATGCGAGCTTATGCTAACAAACAGCAACGTACTCGTGTTAGATGAACCGACGAATCATTTGGATACTGGGGCAAAAGAGGCTTTTAAAGAGGCACTCAAACAATATGAGGGTACAATACTGCTTGTTTCTCATGAGCCTGCGTTTTATGAAGACTGGGTTACGCAAATCTGGCGAGTACAGAATTGGTCCTAAGCGCAAAAGAAAAGGTTTCAACGGGAGTATACCCTCCGTTGAAACCTTTCTTATCATTAAGCTGAACATTGCCAATTATTTGACTTAGATCATTACACGAGACGTTTGCTTCGCTCCATGAGGTAAACGTTCACACTACGTTAATTGCTGAAGAAGATACAGCACTGAGATTAGCTACGATGTACATCTTCAAGTCGCAAAATTTGTACGCTCGTTTGAAGCTTCCCGTTAGGACTTAACTCTCTACTCCCCCTTCTTGCTTTACTACTATCTCACTGGTATCTGCTTGTTGTTGCAACTGCATTTTAAATAAAGGAATCACTACACAGACGGCTATTATGAATAATAGTCCGGAAATTTGATAGCTTGCTTGTAAAGAAACGGCCTCTTTAACCACCCCTGCTAAGCTCATTGTTACGACCATCATTCCTGAAAATAAGGGGCTCAGAACTCCATTTACCCTTCCCACAAATTTTTGCTCAGAGGAAAACAAAATCATGGTATTAATCCCAATTTGAATACAGGGGAAAAATAACCCGTTTACAAATTGAAAGATCAACACAATCCAAAAGCTTTGCGTAAGGCTAATACCACATACGGAAAATGCACTGCTCAAAAGCCCCAATGCAAGTAGTTTTTGTGGTGCAATTTTTTTTGAAAGAGTCATTACCACTGCCCCTCCAAGGAGCATAGCTGCCCCCGTCGTTGTGAACAACCATTGCAAGTTCTCTTTCGGTAATCCTAATTGTTCTACAACTACAAAAATACCTAATGGCTGGATAAGACCTACAGCCAAACCCACTCCTATAAAACACATGCTTAACCGGCGTAAGACAAATTTAGACCATACATACCGTAAACCATCCTCCATTTCTTGGAGCAGGCTTGTTTGACCATGGTTCTGTTCTGGACGCTGATCTTTTGGCAATTGATACAGGACGGCTGCCGATAATAAAAAGGCAATCCCTGTTACTCCAATAGAAATTGTAATGCCGAAGCTTTGATATATCATTGTTCCAATCGCTGGACCAAGAATCATAAAAATTGCTACCAGGGTTTGAAACATAGCCATTCCGGCCTGCATTTGTTCAGCCGGTACATGCTGTTTAAACAGCTTCATGGCAGACGGCTGTGAGAATTGCGATAAAATCGCAGAAAACAATGTAACAAAAAAAATAGCCTTCCACGATCCAAACATTAGCGTTCCCAATACACAAAATACAGAAATGGCACTTAATATGTCGCACCATACCATTGTCCGCTTTGGTCTCCAGCGATCAGCAAATGTCCCGCCAATAAATGAAAAAATAAAGATGGGGGCAAACTCTGCCACTGATATCAAAGAGACGATATACGGGTCATTATTTGTAATCTCCATGACGTAGAGAAGGACAGCAAAATTACGAACCCACGTACCAATCTGTAGAAAAATTCCTGATAAGAGAATAACGCGTATAAACGTATGTGAAAAAATATGCGGTTGTTTTATTGTTTCCACCATATTTCCCCCTATTTTTGAAAGAAAAAAGAGATAGTCACAGTTTGCTATCTCCATTCATCCCCTGTTGAAAATTTTTATTCGTAAAAAGCTACTGGTATAACTACAGAACGCCTTCTTCTCTGAAAAAACTTTAAGCAAAAATGTACCCCTATTACTACCTCAAGGGGGACTCCAATTAGCGAAAAACCACGCTTCAGCTCCTATTGTGCTGTGCTATGATAACCCGCTTCCCCATAAGGTTGTAGCTTGACTAACCACTTTTCGTACATCTTGTTTAATTCATCAGCAGGGTCAAAATATCCCTCTTTCTTTTCCTTTAGCTCCTCCAAAACCTCAAAAATAAAAGCTTCCTCTCCATATTCATTCCATTCCTGCTGTAGCTGTTTATTTGGATGAGTACCTGTTTTTAATTGAAAGTACCGACCGTTCATCATCTTTAAATTAGGCGTACTTCCTACAAATATTTTTTGATTGCGGATGTTTTTAATTTGATATACTCCTCCCACTGGCTTGGTTTCTTTGTATTGGCGTTTTAATTCCGCTTTTCTGCTTGTAGACATCATAATTTTCCTTTCTGTGTAAGATATGGCTGTCAGAAATACCTTCACCTAAAATCAAACATGTTTTTTATTTGTTTATATAATAATAGACATTAGATGTTTTTGTCTATAACTAAATGTGATTATTGATTTATGTTCCCCATTCTTTCTTTTCATTCATCTCCTTTTTCATCAGCTTACTGTTGTCATAGCAAGTTAATCGTCTACTAGCGGGGAAAAACACTTTGCTTCTCCCTTTATTGGTAAATTTCGTTTTCTCCTTACCTACAGAGGAGCTATAATGGTGGGGATGGACAGAATATCACCTAATGGAACAGGAGGTAGCAAATGAAGCCGATTGTAGAAATTGCAAATCACGTAGGTATTACTGAGGATGATCTGGAGCTGTATGGGAAATACAAGGCTAAGCTATCATTAGATGCATGGGAAAAACGAAAGGATCAAGCAGATGGAAAATTAGTGTTAGTGACTGCCATGAACCCTACACCTGCTGGAGAAGGTAAAACACTGACAACTATTGGACTCTCTCAGGCACTAAATCATATTGGTAAAAAAACAATAGCCGCCTTACGCGAGCCTTCACTAGGGCCATGCATGGGGATGAAAGGCGGAGCTACAGGCAGTGGCAATGCTCAAATACTACCCGCAGAAGAAATCAATCTACATTTTACAGGCGATATTCATGCCATTACAGCAGCGCATAATTTATTATCCGCCCTTATTGATAATCACCTTTTTCAACATAATTCACTACGACTTAATCCAAGCAAAATCGTCTGGAAACGAGCACTCGATATGAACGATCGTTCACTCCGACATATTGTAGTTGGATTAGGCGATACGAATGGCGTAGTTCGTGAAGACGGCTTTATGATCACTACAGCATCAGAGATCATGGCCATCCTTTGTTTAAGCGAAAGTTTGGAAGATTTAAAAGAACGTCTGGGTCAGATCATTATCGGTTATGACCTGGATGATAACCCAGTAACAGCTAAGCAATTAGAAGCTATCGATGCTATGACTGTTCTTTTAAAAGAAGCAATCAAGCCTAACTTCGTACAAACCACTGAAGGAACTCCTGTCATTGTGCATGGTGGGCCTTTTGCCAATATCGCTCACGGCTGCAGCAGTGTAATTGGTACCAAACTTGCTCTGAAGCTAGCCGATTATGTAGTAACAGAAGCTGGATTTGGTGCTGATCTTGGTGCTGAAAAATTCTTTGATATTAAATGCAGGAAAGCTGGCCTCACACCTCAGGCTGCTGTACTAGTCATTACTGTAAAAGCAATTAAATATAACGGAGGTGTAACAAAAGACGAGCTGCAAAAAGTCAACCTGCCTGCTTTGGAAGCCGGTTTTGCTAACGTGCAGCGTCACATCGAAAACTTACAAAAATTTGGTGTGCCTGTGGTAGCAGCGATTAATCATTTTGCAACAGATTTTCCTGAAGAGGTCGCTTTTGTCAAAGAAAAATGTCAGACTCTCGGTATCGAAGTGGCAGTCTCAAATGTGTGGGCAGATGGTGGTGCTGGCGGTGTGGAACTTGCTGAGAAGCTAGTTAGGGTGCTGGAGGAAGCTCCTTCTCACTATAAGCCCCTGTACGACTTAAACAAACCCATAACAGATAAAATCAAAACGATTGTGACCGAAATCTATCGTGGCTCTGATGTTTCCTTTTCACCAGCAGCCATGAAAACGTTAGGTAAAATTGAAGAGTTAGGGTTGTCAGACTTGCCTATTTGCATGGCTAAAACGCCTTATTCCTTCTCAGATCAAGCCAGCTTATTAGGAGCTCCTGCGGATTTCGTAGTGAATGTAAGTGAAATTCGTCTCTCGGCCGGCGCTGGATTTATCGTGGTTCTTACGGGAAATGTGTTGACCATGCCAGGATTGCCAAAAGTACCTGCTGCTCAGCATATTCGCTTAGATAAGAATGGACAAGTAACAGGACTAATGTAGAATGTAGATAAGCACTCCCCCTTTACGTAGACGATAAGAATAACTTATCTAGTTACGTAAAGGGGGATTTTCCTATAAAAAAATCAAGAACACCCTAATTGATATTGATACTATTACTTCCAAACATATCTTTTAGCTTCGATTTTGCCTCTACAAATTTGGGTGACTGGACCACATCGGTGTCCCCCTCCTGCTGATCTTGATGAGTCATAATAATATCCAATACATAAGAATATATGGTAAGCTCATCAGGGTTTAAATTATTAATCCCATATTTACCTATATAATCAAGAATAAATTGTGATTCTTCAGAGTTTGTGCCGGTATTGTAGCTGATCTTTTTATCTAGCATATTGTAAATCGCTATAGATTCTTCCCAAAATAACCGACCTACACTAGCTGGCTTACTTGTGCCATTTGCGGGTATCGTAAAATTAACTACAGCAATTGTAGCTACTCCCATCACTCCTAAAATGAGAAGGACAATAAGACACCCCATCACTGGCGACATTTTAAGCCGTTTTCCACAATGCGGGCAAATCTCAGCCTTTACTGCAATCTGCTTTTGGCAAACCTTACAGCTAGTAAGTAGCTGTTTCTCTGCCGCTTTCTGTAATTGATTTTGTCTAACAATCAAAAAAACAAGTAAGCCAATTAGTACAATAAAAACGGTTATAAATCCCATAATTACAGCAATAGACAAGCATAGCACTCCATTCCTAATAAGATGTCAAGATTGGCAAACAGTACTTTTCTCTCTTGTTAGCTGGCTGAAGCTATTAGTCTCGGGATAAAAATATCGTTTCCTGCTCTCGTTTCTTTTTTTCTAGATAGGAATACAATCCAAGTTTATTAAAATGGATTATACATTTATTCTATATTTTCACAAAAATATGTATAAACAAGAAAATTATATCATGTCAGGTTAGGAGTTTCACTATTGCTTGTTGTAATTCATCATGAGAACTTCAGTAATAGGTCCAATTATAGTTAATAAGCTACTACACCATGTTATGGATACTGCAAACAGCTAGATCAGTTTGAAATCGGCGACGATACCATCTCATGGATTAAAAACAAGGGTTTTCTCGGCTCAATAGCTTGTAAAAGGACTATATACAATGGAAGCGGCCACTCTTACAATTGTGACCGCTAGTGTTGGTTTTATTCTCAAAAAACTCAGAAATTTATTAAGCTTCCAGTAGCACCTTTTGCTCAGGTTGCTCCAGTGTCGCTAGTAACACCTTTTGCTCCTGCACCAGTTTGTAATTATAATACGATGCCATCAACAACTATATCTAAAGTTGATGCAGAAGGAATCTTATTAATAAGAACCACTGCTTCAGTGCCGTTACAGGTACAACAGAAATTGTTTCGTAGATAGTAGTCCAGTTACGATGTTTGTAATAATGCGATGCTATCAACTACTATATCTGCAGTTGCTGGAGAAGGAACATTATTAATAAGAACCACTGCATCAATCGCCGTTAGAGGTACAATTGAAGTTGTTTCGTAAATGGTAGTCCAATTTTTATTATTCGTGTTATCAGGAAGATGATCAAACGGAATTGTCGTACTCAAACCGATACTAACAGGGAGAGCAACTATATTTAAATAAATGATTGAAATATCTACCTGAGGGCTTGGCAACCCCCCTGTTTTTGCGATTGATAGAAAAAATTCAAAACTCTCTCCGGGTACTACCGGTACTAATTGAGTCAAGAGACTACTAGTCGTACCTCCGAGTAATTGTGCAGAAAAATTACCTGTGTGACTGTGCAGGTTAGTAATGGATACATTTGAAGAACCCCATGGGGTAAGGGTTCCCGTTTCAAAATCTCCATTTACAATTCTATTGATAAAGGACATATAAATCACCACTTTCATAATAAATATTATTGGTGCTATTGCATTATATGGTGATTTTCTATTTTTGAAAGGGCATGTACCATCAGATAAAAACACATATTTTGAATGGAATAGATTATTATTGTCTGACGACGCACAAAAATTATGTAATAAGTTATAAAGAATCAAATTTATGTCGTAAAAATAAGAACGCAAACTTGATTCTTACCTGCGTATTTAAAAGCAAGAAGGAAAAGGGTGAATAATTACAGAATTCCACATTAGTAAAGGAGGACTTTTGAATCTTTTGGAATGAAACCAAATGGGGTGATCTTTCTTTACTATCAACATCACTCACTAAGTATCGCCATTAGTTGATTCTACCGTTTCAGCAAACCCTTGGTGATAGGTATAGAATCCACTCAAAATGTATCTCTTAAAGAGAATGTAACAATCTGATAATGTTAGGAGTAGGAGATCACGCAGATGAAACCGATGTATGTCGCTCTATTACTTTTTACAAGCTTTCTCTGGAGTGGCAATTTTGTAGTGGGTAAATTTTTGGTAAACCATGCATCCTCCATGACCTTAACCAATTTACGCTATATGATTGCCGTCATTGTATTAATTCCTGTAGTCTACCTAGTGGAAAAACGCCTCCTACCACCTCGCAGGGCGATCTTACCGCTCATCCTGATGGGAGCTACTGGCGTGGTCTTATTTAATTTATTTATGTTCTGGGCCCTAGAGCGTACTGCTGCAACAAATGTCGGCTTACTCTCTACACTTAATCCCATCTCAATTGCTATCTTTTCTTTTCTTTTATTGCGTGAGAAAATGAAGGCTTTACAGATAGGCTCAATGATTCTGTGCTTTACAGGGGTCCTACTGGTACTCTCTAAGGGAGATTGGCATGCCCTGTTGTCACTTCGCTTTAATTCTGGAGACCTTTTGATGTTAGCCGCTGTAGCTACCTGGGGGCTTTATTCTGTAGCGGGGAGATGGGCTATGCGCGATGTTTCTGCACTAATGTCCACTTTGTATTCTGGATTCTTCGGGGTCTTGATGCTGTTGCCCTTCAATTTCAATAGCTTTACAATCACTAATCTTAATGCTGAGTTTATTTGGGGCACATTGTATATCAGTGTATTTGCGACTGTTATTAGCATGGTGCTTTGGAACATGGGGGTTAAGCAGCTTGGCGGGACCACAGCAGGGATGTTTCTTAATTTTAATCCCATTTTTACGGCGTTATTAGCCTTATTGCTGCTAGATGAGCAGATGACCTGGACTCAGGTATATGGGAGTTTAATTGTCATTCTAGGGTGCTTTTCCTTCACACGCTTTCAAAATATTTCCTTACCCTTAAAAAAGCTTACCAAATCTGAAAGGTAATTCACAAGATTTTATAGATCGCCGTCAGTAATCACATATTTCTGCAAAAAAAGACCTCCCCTTTTTTAACAAAAGGAAGGTCTTTTTTTACCTTGTCACTCACGATAAGCATTATCGCTGGTGATGAATTTATTCATTATTCACCTGTGACAAAGCAAAATCAACTGCTTTTTCCGCGTGTATCCGCGTAGTATCAAATAATGGAACAGTTGCATCCTCTGCGTTCACTAACAAGGTAATTTCCGTACACCCAAGGATAATCCCCTCTGCTCCCGCTTTCACTAGGGAATCCATAATTTCCCGATAAGCTTGACGTGATGCGCTGGTAATGATCCCTTTACAAAGCTCGTCAAAAATCACCTGATGAACAATATCTCGCTCTTTCTCCTCTGGTACAATAATTTCGATGCCCTGGTCTTTCATCTTTTCAATAAAAAAGTCCTGTTCCATCGTAAATTTCGTACCCAGCAATCCTATTTTCCGCAGCTTTTGTTCCCGAATCTTTTCTGCTGTGGCATCTGCGATATGTAAAAAGGGAATGGTAACGGAGGCAGAAATTTGTTTGGCAATTTTATGCATGGTATTGGTACAAACTAGCAAACATTCTGCCCCAGCCTTCTCAAGATGCTGTGCCGCTTGACCTAATATAGCCGCAGCATCGTCCCAACGTCCTTCTTTTTGACACTGAACAATCTCTTCAAAATTAACTGAGTATACAACACATTTGGCTGACGCAAGAGCTCCGACTCGTTGATTCACCATCTGATTGATGTGCTTATAGTATTCAGTAGTAGATTCCCAGCTCATACCGCCTAACAGACCGATTGTTTTCATGCTGTATCCTCCTTCTTCCCCGTTTTTGATAGATTTTGACAAGTTTATCATGAAGCCCTGAGACTGACAAGATAATGAAGACAGCACAAAGCACGAACTGTACCAAAACAAGCCTGTTTACATAGAAAAAAGCAAGATCATGAAAGGCATGAATCGCCCTTTTATTGATCTTGCTTTTTTCGATTAGCGCTCTTCTTCTACTTGCTCTGCTTTTTTCGGCAGTAGAATCGTTACAAACATCCCAATAATTGCTGTTACAAATAGAGCATGAAAAACCTTGATTAAACCAGTTTCCATATGTCCTTGTAATAGATACATATTAAATACAGCACCAAACATCGTAATCCCTACAGTTTGTCCCATCGTTCTCATGAATTGTACGGAACTAGTCGCGACACCACGTTGGCGCCAGACGACGCTACTTTGTACTGCAATTGTGATAGCAGTCATTGTCAGCCCAAAGCCCAGTCCCAGAATAAACATTAAGAAGCCAATATAGAACACAGATGTTGCTGGCGTAAGGAATGATAGGAGAAGTTGACCAATCAAAAAGAAAACTCCACCAATTGCCACCAGCCATTTATATCCCAAGCGACTGTAATAACGTCCACCTACAGAAGCTGCTAATGGCCAGCCAAGAGATAATGGCAGAACGACAATCCCCGCAAGCGTTGCGGATAAGCCAACAATATTGATAAGCCAGTTGGGCATATAAACAGATACACCAATTAATAAAGCTCCATGTAAAACAGAAATAGCCTGCGAAGTTGCAATTAAACGACGCTTAAATAAGGATAATGGAAGCATCGGTTCTGGTGTGCGTCTTTCAATAGCAAGAAAGATGCAAAATAGAACAAGGCTGACGATCAGTAAGGATATGGTTGTAGCATTAAAAGTAATCCCTTGTCCCTCACCCTCTGCTAAGAGTGTGTACAGGAACGAAACTAAACTGCCAGTGAAGAATAATGCTCCCCAATAATCGATATGAACCGTTTTAGGAGTAAGCTCTTCCTTGAAATATTTTGAAATCATAAAGATGCTAACAAGTCCAATTGGAATATTAATATAAAAAATCCATTCCCAAGCCACATAATCTACGAAAAAACCGCCAATTACAGGCCCTACGATTGCCGCTACTCCCCATACCGCACTAAATAATCCCATCAATTTAGCACGTTCTTCCTGTGTGAACAAATCGCCAATAATTGTCATAGTGATCGGTTGAACAGCTCCAGCTCCCAAGCCCTGAATACCTCGGTATAGCATGAGCTGTGTCATAGAGCCAGACAAGCCGCATAAAAATGAACCTGTTAAAAAAACAGTCGTACCAAATAAGAAGATTTTTTTTCGTCCAAACAAATCAGCTAGCTTTCCATAAATAGGTGTCGTAACAGCCGTTGTTAGCAAATAGATGGAAAATACCCAGGAAATGAGGGTTGTTTGTCCCAAATCATTTGCGATGGCAGGCATTGCCGTTGTTACTACAGTCGTATCAATGGCTGTTAAAAATGTCGTTACCATCAAAGCGGTCAGGATGCTTCTTTTAGAACGTACCATATTCGTACTCCTTTTTCTTCCTAAACGTAATTGCTATTTTCTATACATAATAGTTGATTATGTTTCACAAAAAGACAATTGTCAATCGTTTCTTTCCAGCTCACTCCCCTCCTTTGTTTTCATATGAAAAGAAATAACCCCCCGATAGCGGAGGGTAGACAGCACACAAATATTATTCCCCAAAAGGAATCAAATTTGTAGCAGCAACTACTTAGGGTATCAATTCTTCTTTTTGTATAGAAAGAAATAACTCCTTTAACTCATTAGGCAATTCAACCGCACGCCGTTCAGTCTGATCAATCATCACCATTGTAACAAGGCCATCTGCGACCAAACCCTTCTTCTCATGATGCAGTTCGTGCTTGATGACAAAGCTCCGTTTGCCTACGTTAACCAAGGTAGTGTGAATCGTAATCTCATCACCCATGACAAGCTCACTTCGATAATTGACATTCATATTCACAACTACCGGGAAAATATGCCGTCTCTGTAGCTCCTCTATAGTATATCCCTCAGCGATTAACCAGTCAAAGCGAGCCCATTCCATATATTCCAAATATTTGGCGTTGTTCACATGACCAATAAAATCAACTTCTGTAGAACGAACCGTAAAAGCAAAGGTATGTGCCATGTCTGTAGCCTCCTTATTTTCCCTTTTTTTGATTATATACGATTCTTGTAGAGCTTGAACATTTTTCTTTTTTGCTTGCGTGAAATTTCAAAAATTATCTCATATAATAAAGGACAAGGCTATGTATCCATACGTTAAGGAAGGGTGTGTCCCATGATTGTTCAAGAATTAGCACCACAATACCATGCTACTCATCAAAAGCGTTATCTAGCTTTATTGCAGGGAATCAGTGAGGAACATCTATCGTGGAAACTTCCTCCTGCCACTAATTCGATCGGGTTTCTTATCAGGCACATCGCTGAGGTAGAGTATGCTTTTTCTCAGATGTTTTTTAACCAAACACCTGCTAAGGAAGAAGGCATCTTTACCTTAGGCAAGGTTACAGACACAGGAGTCTGGGTTAACCTAAACGATTTGATGGATTACACGGAACGCGCTAGCCAATTCCTCTTGCAATCAATGGAATTATTACCGGAAGAAAGCTGGGATCAACCAGTCGAATCTCGTATTGGTGTCATGCCCCCGCGTGATGCCTTTGGTCTATTACTTTATCATAAAGGATATCACGCTGGTCAAATTGGCTGGATTAAAAAATACGGAGCGCAATCCTAATATGAGTCTATCCTTTTATCAGGATCAATTGCTGATCAATTCGTTAGAGCAACAGGAGCTGCCTCGTGCCGTTGAAATATATAACAGCAATCCGAACTATAATGTACTTACAAACGGAGAACCTACATTAACTCTCGCTGAACTAAGCCGAGAATATGAGGACGCAAACCAATATCCAACCGGTCATTGGCTAGCTATTCGGTACGAAGATAAAATCATTGGCCTCTCGCATATTCTGTTGGAAAATCCAAACGACCAAAAACCTTGGATTGGTTTATTGCTGATAGATTCCAGCTATCAGGGCAAGGGATACGGGAAAAAAGCCTATCTAATGCTAGAAGAGTATTTTCGTTCATTGGATAAAAAGACCGTACATATCGGTGTCATCACCTCCAATCAACGCGCATTAGATTTTTGGGGAAAATTAGGTTTCGAACAGTATCGGCAGGTGACTGCTTCAGTAGGGAAGCTGACGCAGCCGGTCTTATGCATGGCAAAATTTCTATAACAAAATGAAAAACCGACTTATCCTGTTTGAGGAGAGGCCGGTTTTTCATCTATGATTCATTTTCTAGCAAGGGGTATGCACATAGCCTACACATCCTATGCTGAAATAGAAATAGAGGGGATGCAACCTAAGCATCCTTCTTTTTATTTATTTACGAAGTTTGATTACCGTTTCACGTAATTGTTCCGTATCAATCGGTAATACTTCCACTTCATCCAAATTTTTCACTTTGTTAATTAATTCATTTACAGACTGATCCGGGATGTCACGTCCTCTAATTTGACGTAGAAAATCAAGTTGAGAAAAGGTTCTCCATAATACGAACAAGCGTTGACCAGTAAGCTCCATTTCGTTTCTCTCCCCACAACTAGAATAATTATAATTATACTACATTTATACCCCATTTTTCCTGCTTTAAAAAACTTCAATTTTCTTATAAAAAACTGGTTTATGTATCTTCTGATCATTTTACCTCAGAAGCTTATAAACCATGTTAACCAATAGCGATTCAGCCATCGTGAACAACCAACCTTATTATATCGCACTCCTCCAGGATTTGTTAATAGCTTCCGATAATCCATCAAAAGATGTGATATAAGCATAGCAAAATTGATCACTGACTTCATGTGCCATCTACTGGAAGATATGTATCTGCATTATTCAACACGCGAAAGATAAAACAAGCCAAGCTTCCATGCATAGACACAGGTTAAATTGTACCCGCTTTCATCTCTATGCATAAACTTGGCTTTTACATCATATTACAACCCTATAGTTATCATGCCTTGCGTGATTAACGACTAAATAGACCCTTGATTACAAATGCTACATTGGCTGGACGCTCCGCCAAACGACGCATGAAATATCCATACCAATCATTACCATACGGAACGTACACACGCATTTTATAGCCCTCTTTTGCCAAATCTAGCTGGGACTGTGGACGGATACCATACAGCATTTGAAATTCAAATTGATCCCGCGAAAAACCCATCTCCTTTTCTAATTGCTTCACATAGGCAATAATGGCATCATCATGTGTGGCAATCGCTGCATAATTACCATTTTGGAGATGCTGCTTAATAATTTTCTTGTAATTCTCATCAACATCTACTTTTGCTGGATACGCTACCTCTGGTGATTCCTTGTAAGCACCCTTTACCAAACGTAGATTAACTTTTTTATCTTTCACACTCTCCACATCATTCTCTGATTTATAGAGGTATGCTTGAATAACAGTGCCAACATTATCATAATCCTGTAATAGTTCATGCAGGATTTCCAAGGTCACTTGATTATGAGCATAGTCCTCCATATCAATGCGCACAAAAATATTCCCACATTGCTTGGCTGTATCTAAAATTCGGCGCATGTTGCCAACACATAAGTCACGGCTAATATCCAAGCCCAATTGTGTCATTTTAAGCGAAAGATTACAGTCCACTTTAGATTCATAAATGGCTTCTATCGTTTTCATGCAATAATCAGCGGATTCATTAGCCTCTTCTACGCTAAACACAAACTCTCCAAGATGATCCAGCGTGCAAACCAGCCCTTTTTGATTTAATTCACGGACACCACGAATGGCTTCTGCGATTGTTTCTCCCGCCACCACACGTTTGGCGCCAAAACGAAGCCCCCATTTCTTTGCCGCTTTATTTAATCCCTGATTTTTAGAAAGGAATAAGAAAAAGTTCTTTAAGATTTGTTCCATCATTACATCCCCCTCAAGCTGCTTTACCAGTACATTTACTTTCTGCTTTATATACCAAGCAAGCATCGTGCCAATCGAGCGAGTTCGGGAAAAATCTCATAAAATCGTCAATTTCTAACCTTTCTGGTGTCCCGTCGTATGAAAACACATAGTATTTTGACATTTATGTACACTTTTGTTCAAAATCATGTACACTAATGATTAAAGAGTGTCCTTTTTGTGAAAGTATCAATCATAATGTCAAACAGCACAGGTGATCTCATGAAATCCTTCTTCTCGTTACAAATGAAGGTAACCGCTTGTATGTTACCGCTTTCTTTCTCTGAGGATGTGACAAGTCAATCTAACACTGCTGGGGATGTCATGCATTCTTACTTGCCTGAATATTGCGCCATTCCTAGTTCACATACGCTATGGCAGGCCTTTTTATGTGCATCTAGCTTTCTTTCGCAATTAACAGCTCCAGCTATCCACTCAAAGCTATTTGTGTTGGATTCCGCAGACGGCAAGCCTCTTGGCTATCTGCCCTTTAGTCAATTATTTGAGATCATTGGCACTGTCGCCAGCAATCAAGAAGCTCTCCTTCATACTTTATTGTCGACTATGAGCGAGGCGACCACCATTGTAGACTCTTTTAATCAGGTTGTTTATTGGAATCCAGCAGCTGAAAAGATGTATCAAATCAAAAAAGAAGATGTTGTGGGCACTTCGTTGGATAACCATTTTGCTAGCGAATCTATTCGCTTAAAGATTGCATTATCAGAGGGATCGGCTGTCCAAAGGCTCTACCATATCCCGCGTCCCAATCAACACGTTTTGATTAACTCAGCCCCAATCATTCAATCATCAGAGATTATTGGAGCCATCTCCATTGAGCAGGACATTACTGAATTAGTCAAACTGCATGAGGAATTAACTAATACAACAGAGCATTTACACAATTTGCAGCAGGAAATGACTCGTTACCAAGCTCCCACTGATCCATTTTTCCCTATCAAGGGACATTCGCCTGCTTTACAAACAGCTATGCAGACAGCCCGAAAGGTCGCCGTAACCGATGCTACTGTCCTTATATATGGAGAAAGCGGAGTGGGTAAGGAACTATTTGCTCAGGCTATTCATCAGGTAAGTAAACGCAGTCAAAAATCTTTTGTAGCCATTAACTGCGCAGCCATTCCTGCCGCCTTATTTGAAAGCGAGCTTTTTGGCTATCAGGGGGGAGCTTTTACGGGAGCCGAACGAAAAGGGAAACCTGGAAAGATTGAGCTGGCTCATGAAGGTACGCTTTTTTTAGACGAGATTGGGGAATTACCGCTAGAATTGCAAGCGAAGCTATTACGTGCCCTACAGGAGCGACAATTCTATCGTGTCGGTGGAACAGAACCGATTTATGTGAATACACGAATCATTGCGGCTACAAACAAAAACCTAGAAAAAATGGTGGCAGAGGGACGTTTTCGTGAGGATTTATATTATCGATTAAATGTTTTTTCTCTAGAGCTTCCGTCGTTGCGGGAACGTTCAGAGGATATTTTAGAATTGGTTCCGATTTTCCTGCATGAATATTCTCTTGCTAATAATCAAGCAGTGCCCCGCATTATGCCAGATGTGATGCAAGCGCTCCTTGACTATCATTGGCCCGGAAACATTCGTCAGCTCCGCAACATCATTGAGCGTTTATCCATTTTACAAGAAAATGGAGTCATTACTTGGGAGCATCTTCCTGCCGCATTAAAGAACGCTCACGAACGTAATTCGGATCATCCGACCAAATCCAGTAGCTCATCAGCTACAGAGCTGTCTTCAGCCTATATAGCAGCCACTGTATCTCCTTCTGCCAGCAGCCAAACTACTTCTGAGATATATGGCTTACACAGCGAATATGTACCGGCTCGGTTGGAAAAGGGGAGCGATATGGAAAAAATAAAAATATTACAGGCATTAGAACGCACTTATGGAAATAAAAAAGCGGCCGCGGAGCTACTAGGAATGTCACGCGGTACGCTTTATAACAAAATGAGAAGGTATGGACTTGTAGAGGAATCAATCAAACAATAACATTACACTTACACTAAGACACATTGATGTCTCGTATGTTTCGTTTCATACTTTTCCTGTTTTGTGGCAAAAGGTGACGTTGTAGGATCACAGCGCCTATCCTTGAAAAGGGCTAGCATGCTACCACAAAGTAAAGCGAGGCTTGGCACCAACGCTACCAAGCCTCCTCCTAAAAGTGGAAACAATTGTCCAAACGACGCTATTTATCGACCATAAGCTTTGATTCTGGTTGTAAAATAAAAATTTGCAGAATGGCAACAAGCTTACCCTTCTACATGTGGGCTACATACGAATCCGAGCATTTCGCAAAAAGTAAGACCCGATGGCTGCTAAAATCCCTAGAGAAATAAAACCGGCGTAATACGTAAATAAATCTTTTTCAATTACAGTTGAGGCAAAAAGTCCACCAAGTAAGGCAAAGCACAGAATAGCTCCCCCGTAAAACACAGGCTCTAACGCTGGAAACATAATAACTTTGCCATTATTCTCTAATCGATTGCGCTGATATAAGAAAATACCGAGTCCTAATGTAACAAGCAAATGCAAAATCGGAATCAAAAAAGGTGACGATAGCTTTCCAAACATGTTTACTACTACTACTGGACTTGTCAACAAGATAAGATTGATTGGAAATAAGTCAAAGTTCAATTCGATGCCAAAATTCATTTGTAAAAACCCGTTAGTTAAGAAGGCAATTCCAACAGGAAAGATACTAAAGATTAGGGACAGCATGGCTTGAACCATTGTTCCCCCCGCTAAGGTTCCAATCATCAGGACAAAGCTATAAAAAGCGATGAGAGCTAATGATGACTGAAGTAAAGGATAAAGATGCTCCTTCAAAATGAAGAATTCTTGGAATGGAGAAACCAGGATAACGATCATATCAATTAAAGTATTCAATACTAAACTAATAACAATCGTTGATGCCCCTAGCATCCATTTGGTCAAATATATATCTCTGCGTGAAAAAGGCATAGAGAAAGTAAAATCGTTTACTAGGCTTCTTCTCTCCGATCCCATCAATGTCAAAGCAATCAACAACAGTACTGGAAAGCTAGCAAATAGATAATTTGAATTATTAGTAGCAAAGTAAAAAAACTCTGCTCCTTCTTTTTTTAATCGAGCTACATTCATGATAACCTGGTTTTCAGTTAGAAATAAGGTATTCTGCATACGGGTGAAGCCCATACACAGAAAGGTAATAAACGGTAACAACCATATCATTGATTTACTCTGTTTCCATTCCTTTAGCCATAATGCTTTATGAAACATAATCGTCACCACCTAGCTTGGTAATAAATAAATCTTCTAAATCAACTGGTAATTTTTCTAATAAGAGTGGTTGTTCCTCTTGTAATCGAGCTAATGCTGAGCCTGTTGGATCCTCCAGTAATAAGGTATGTACACGCCCTACCTGCTGAAGAAGATATACCTGCGGCAGGTCAAGCAATGTCTGTGGAGCTTCTCCTTTAAAAACCACCTGAAACTTCTTAAATCTCTCTTCAGTATCTGCTTGCGAAGTGGTCGCTTCAACACTTCCTTTTTTGATCATGATAATCATGTCAGCTATTCTTTCTAGCTCTTCAAGTTGGTGTGAAGAAATGATAAAGCTTACTTCACGTTGGGCAACTTCTTCAACAATCATGCCTAGTACCTGTTTTTTGACTATCGGATCAATTCCGTTTGTCGGTTCATCTAGTATAATCATGGATACCTTTGAGGAGAACGCTAAGATAAGTGACGCCAGAGCTTTCATTCCTTTAGAAAATTGACGAATTTTTTTTCGTCTTGGAAGCTTAAAGCGCTCCATCAACGTTACATAGTGAGCATAATCAAAGTTAGGGTACATAGCTTTGTACAGCTTAGCGCATTCATCAGGTGTATAAAAATGCAACGCTTCTGGAGAATCTGGAACAAAAAGCATGTCTTTTTTACACTCCGGGTGCTGGTGGATAGAGCGACCATCCAGATCCACACTTCCCCCATCCGTATCCAAAATTCCCATGATCGTACGCAGCAAGGTTGTTTTACCCGACCCATTACGACCTACAAGACCTACAATCACACCCCTAGGTATCTCAAAGCTAATGTTATGTAATATCTCTTCCTCATCAATTACTTTACTTACATTATATAAACTAAGCATTTGAATCACCTCGTAATTCTAACATGTACTTCTCAACCCACTCTTGTACTTGCTGTGTGCTAATCCCTAGGTAACTTGCTTCAATAACGATTTGTTTTAAGGATGCCTGGAATTTATCCAAACGCTCTGTTTCCATCCGAGGAACCTGTTGCTTAGCGACGAAAGTTCCTTTTCCACGCAACGTCTCGATAATTCCTTGCCTTTCCAATTCCTGATATGCCTTACTCACTGTATTTGGATTAACAACAATCATGCCGGACAGTTCTCGTACCGATGGCAATTTTTCTCCCTCCTGTAATATACCTTTTAGAATCAACTCTTTTATCTGCTGAATGATCTGTTCATAAATGGGCGAAGGACTTCGTTCATTAATCAGAATCATGATAATCAACCACCTCTTACAGTTCGGTGTGTACTATATCATGTAGTACAATTAATACACTACTTCTTTTTGTGTTTGGTGTCAATCCCTTTCACAACTACAGCCCAAAAGCACAGTCACATCATACACCTCTTCTTTTCTTGCATACAAAAAAAGCCCTTACCAACCTAATAAGATTGGCAAAGGCTTATGAAGATAGGTTGTGTTTGGAAAATACTACTGTTACCGACACTTCCAAATTCAGAAAATGTAAAACAAACCGAAAAAATAAGGTATAATAGGAACACCGTCAACAAAGGAGGTATTCCCTAATGAATCAATATAAATTGGTGACTTTTTTCCTTGCAGTGTTAGTTGCCTTCTGCTTGGTAGGAGTAGGTGTCTTTATTGGACTGAAAAGCGCACTTGGTATCATTGGCTGCTTGGTATTGGCAACCTGTTTGATGGGGTTCGGATTTTCTTATAAAAAGAAACATCTTCGTCCATAAATTATGTTTCCTTCCGGCGAATAAATAGGCTGTTTACGTAAAATAAAAAAGAAGTAAAACTGCTTGCCTTTTTTAATAAACGCTTGGAAATCGTATAAATTTGCGGCTGTTGCCGATTCACTTTCTGATCAGCCAAATAAAAGGCAAGTAGCCCGTCAACGATCATGCGGTGAAACGCAGGATGAGGCAATTGATCAATGCTTTGTTTGGCTCGTTCAATAAAGTATTGCAGCCGCTCATACGCTTCTTCATCAGATTGATAATAGCTGACAAAGTTTAAATCCCCACCTTCTCGATCCTCTTCTAAATCAATCAGGTAATCTAGCAAAATATGTACGCCGCCTATCCAAGGAAAATAGGCATGATGTAATGCTTCTATTTCCTTAGGATCAACCGCAGGCTCTGTTGCCAAGCAAAACAATGCAAAAATACCAATGGTCGAGCCAGTCGCCGCAGCAAACTCTTGCCATTCTATCTCTGGATAGCTTTCCTTATACTGATCCCACCATGTTAATAAGGCTTCTTCCCGTTTCTCTAAAGCGATATGTTTATATACCTGCAAATCGCTATACAGTGTAGATAAATTCACAATATGCTGCTGAACATCTTTATAGGAAGGTAGCTTTCGGACCATTTCTTGACATCGCAAAACTAATGCATTCAAAAAGCCGCCGTCATCCTTTTCCTCACGAAATTCATAGTAATCCCTTAGCGGTGCATCAGGAGTTAGTGCATCCTGCATGGAGTAATGTAGCTGACGAAAATCAATTGGATCAAGTGACGTACTACGATCACACAAATTATCTAGATAATCACTGATAGTCTGATAAGCTACGATTAGCTTGACCAGTGTTTCTTTATAAGCCATAACCTGAGAAGCATAAACAGAACCACCCTGACAATGAAATTTCTTGGTATCCATGCTAGCTATGGCTTGTTTTCGAAGCTCCCTATCCGGGATTTCTTTCGCTCGTTCATACCAATAAGCGAACTCTTGCTCAAGCAAGGGCAAAATATAGCGATAGACGCGATAAAGTAACTGCCAAGGCTTATGAATCGGTTTCGCTTGCAAGCTAAAGTTCCTCCTTTGGTTTTTTGCTATAAAATATCTTAACATATCTCTGGAGGAAAAATCTGCTTTATCTCCTTGTGTAACCAATTTGATATATCTTTAATACGAGGCTTCCTAAGATTTTACAGCCTTTAATCCATAGGCTCCTTGGCTATCCATCATTCGTATTTACTTACATATAGATGAAATGGTCTTCTTCATGTACTTGTGCATCACCTCAACCAGTGGATACTTTCCATTATGGATGCACCAATCAAAAATAATCCCTCTTGATAGCATAATTAAATATTCAAGTATTTCTTCCTCTTTTAAATCCATGGTTAATTCTTGTCTAGCTCGCCCCTGACTGATAATTTCCTGAAGCTTTGTCCAAGTAGAAGAAGGTTTCAAAGTAAACAGTCGATTATTTCCATGATAAAGCTGCTTATTAATGTGCAATCCCAGCTCAGATGTATGCTTGGCTAATTGAACAAAAAAATGTAAGAGCCGATCTTTTGTTGGCTCTTGTTTTTCGTCAGCTTGTATATCAAGAGCAAAGCGTTTATCGATTTCCTGAAATAAGCAAAGATAAATCTCTTCCTTGGAACTAAAGTAATAATAAAATGTTCCCACTGATACACTTGCTTTCTTACTAATTTCCTCGATAGAGATACTCTCATAATCTTTTTCTTTTATCAAATCCAGAGCTACATGATAAATTGTGCGTTTTGTTTCCATGGCTTTTTCTTGTCGCTTGGTTAATTTTCTTTCCGGCATCGTATTTATTCTCCTAGTTAACGTGTACGTATTGGAAGAGGACATATACTCCGCGTTGAAAAAGATGCGCCACTTCCTAGAGAATATTGTATCAATTTTTTCCAGTAGACAGCACACAATCTCTTAAAGTAAAAAATTTACATTTCTTCCTCCTTGATTTATACTTACTTTATAAACTGAATGATATTCAGTGAATGATATTCAGTTTAATTATTTTCGACATCTTTAAAGGAGGAAAGAGTATCATGAATGACATGAAACAATCTTTTATCATGATTCCTAGCAATTATTTTAGAGATGAAGAAGTTCAACTAGATCCTTATCATCCTTTTTTGTGGTACGAAAAAATGAGGCACCAATCCCCTGTTTTCTATAATGAAAAAGCAGACATGTGGAACGTCTTTCTCTATCACGATGTCAAACGGGTACTGGAAGACAAACAAAATTTTTCTAGCGTTTTGCCCCCAAAAAGAGCATCTCCATTTAATCGAAGTGTGATTGGCATGGATCAGCCTATGCACACAGATATTCGTTCTATTGTTATGCATTCTTTTACCCCGAAAATGATGAAAGCGTGGGCCCCACGTATTGAAGAAATCACGAAGCAGCTTCTGGAAAATGTGCAAGACCAACAAGAATTTGATCTAGTACGAGATTTCTCTTACCCGTTACCTGTCATTGTAATTGCCGAGATGCTGGGGGTTCCTTCATCAGAGATGTCGAAGTTTAAGGAATGGTCAGATATTGTGGTAAGTTCCCCAGATAACGATGACCCAGATCATTTGACGCAATTCCTATCTGTTCGTACAAAAGCTGATCAGGAGTTAACAAGCTTTTTTACAGAAATTGTTGAACATAAACGAAAAAGCCCTCATCCAGAATCAGATATTATCTCTATTCTTATCCAGGCAGAAAGCGAAGAAAGCAAAATTTCCATTGATGAACTTGTCGCTTTTTGTAAATTGTTATTGGTAGCAGGAAATGAGACGACAACAAACTTTATTTCTAATACCATGTATAGTCTATTGGAGAGTCCCGGAGCTTATAGACAAATTCAGCAGGATTTATCCCTGATTCCCCAAGCTTTAGAGGAATCATTACGCTACCGTTCTCCAGCGCAACGAGTCGTGAGAAGAGTAGGGGAGGATGTACAAATTGGGCCCCATCTGCTTAAAAAAGATCAGATTATCATTGCTTGGATAGGGTCAGCTAACCGGGATGAGACAGTATTCGAGCATGCTTCTACTTTTGATATCAGTCGAAGGGTAAATCCTCATCTTGCCTTTGGACAGGGCATACATTTTTGCTTAGGTGCGCCTTTAGCAAGATTAGAAGCAAAAATTTCTTTGACAGAATTATTTAAAAATATCAAGCATATTTCCTTTCACAAGAACAATCAGCCGGTGCCTATTGCAAATAGCACTACCATATACGGTTTAAAAAGCTTTCCTGTTAGCGTTGACTGATCGCTCTATTTGTAGCTCCCCAAGCCTTTCAAACATGCTAAAACCCTCCACAGGGAGGGTTTTACTTGTTTATGATTCCATATTCTCTTCTAGCTCTCTTTGGTGATTCATATAAACTTCCTTTTTCAGATGCGTCCAGCCATCAACTTGCTCAACCAGACCCTCTTTCATGAGTTTGCCCATAGCACGTTTAAAGGAAGCCTTGCTCATGTTAAAGCGATCCTTAATCTCTTCTGGTGTGGATTTATCTGTGTATGGCATCGCTCCACGTTCCTTTAGCACACCTAAAAGGATTTGAGCATCAATTCCATAGCGTACTTCTTTACGTTCCTGCATAGACCCATTCAAGCGGCCATCTTCACGTACATAGCTAACCCGAGCTCGTACTCTTTGTCCCATACGTAAGGATTCTGTCATTTCATCCTCATGAATAAATAAAATATGCTTATCGTCAGTAAATACGAATACACCTTCCATAAACACCCGATAGACAATACCTTCTACCCATTTATTCTTCATTTCGCTAGTTGCATTCCGAGATAGGTCCCAAATGACATTCTCAGCGGCTGGCTCTCCTAAAAGACGACCGTGCTTGTCACGCTTTAAGGTCACCAATAGTTTATCCCCAACCTGTGGCCACTCTTCCCATTGCATAGGCAGATCATCTTTAAATACTAACAGGTCTTTTTGAATTCCATTATGTAAGAAAACACCTACGCGTGTGGAGACATCCACAACATCTAACCATTGATACTCGCCCTCTCTGACCAGAGGCATCTGCATCGTTGCTGCCAAGCGATTCTCATGGTCGTGATACAAAAAGACTTTTACAGTATCGCCTACCTCTAGCTGATCTGTCGCTTCATTTTGATGCAATAAAATTTCTACGTCGCCATCTGTTAAGAAATAGCCATACTCTTCCACTCTAGAAACAGGCAAAGAAACAATCGTCCCTGCCATGTATTTCGTAGATTGAGCTGGCATCGTCTTTTCAGAAAAGCTGGCGTTCCTGCTATCTCCTCTGTATCCGGCACGTGGTGAGCTAAAACGGCCGCCTTGCTGTCTGCCGCTGCCTCCACCGCTTCTGACACCGCGTCCTCCTCTTCCCTGTCCGTCTCTATTACCAAACTGTCGTTTATCTCTCATTTCGTCACTTCCTACTCTATGTCACGCTCAATATATTCCGTAAGGTTATCCCTTCGTCCCCTCATTATACACAATCTGTTGGTGCGTTCCACGTGAGACTTCACCGCTTGTACGGATTTTGTAAAAAATAAATACAAAATGTAGCTTTTTCGCTCCTTGAAGCTGTATCCAAAGAACAGCTTTCCTTACATCATTTACAATAAACATCTTTCTAAACTTTTATCCATAAAAACAGCAAGTCCGACTACTTATCTGCATACACTTGTCTTATCGAGTAGGAATCATGCTAAGAGGGGAGAAGAGCATGCTAGCATATATAGAATCGATTTTTCTTGGTATCATTCAAGGCTTTACTGAATTTTTGCCTATATCAAGTACAGGACATCTTGTCTTGTTTGGCAAATTGTTCGGACTACGTGAAGCTGGTCTGCTATTTGATACATTACTGCATCTAGGTACATTGTTTGCCGTTGTTATTGTCTATTGGGATGAACTTCTCTATGTGATTCGCAATCCATTCAGCAAATTAACTCGACTGTTGATCGTAGGTACCCTTCCAACTGGCATTATTGGTCTGACTTTCAAGGATTATTTCGAGGAGATTTCACAGACGGGGCAAACCATCGGGGTAGAGTTCCTTGCTACAGGGCTAATTCTATGGGCCGTGGAATCCATGCGCAAGGGGACACGAGCTTTTGAACAAATCAATTACATAGATGCCTTATTCATTGGTGCTTTACAAGGAGCCGCTATTTTACCTGCTATTTCCCGTTCTGGCCTCACAATTGCTGGTGCATTGCTAAGAGGAATTGATCGTAATGATGCCGCGCGCTTTTCCTTTTTGCTATCTCTTCCTGCTATCTTAGGAGCATGCGTTTTACAGGCAAAGGATTTGGCTGAGATGTCTGTGCTACCAAACGGTATTATTCCTATGCTAGTTGGAGCTATCTTTGCAGGTATAACAGGATATATCGCTATTCGTTGGATGATTAAACTGATCAGTAGTGGGTCACTGAAGGTCTTTGCCTATTATGTATTCGCTTTAGGTGCTTGCATAATTGTATTACAATGGTTCGGAAAATGGTAACGTTCTTTTATTATCTAGCAGACAAAAAGCGCACAGGAGCTTACTCTTCTGTACGCTTTTTTTGCTGTAGGTGCAAGCTTTTTCGTTCGTAAAGAGACTAGCCCTACCGGTTTCCTTCTCGTTGTTTCTCATGATAACGCTGGGCAACCATTTTCATTACCATGAACAGTACAGCATATACAGATACGGCTAATAACGAGGTAGCAAACCACGTCGGAGTCCCTAGGCTAAGATACATGACGATATGAGCAATAAACAATCCCACAATCCACGCTAATAAGTTAGCTCTCTGAAAAAAGTTCATTAGTGAACGCATATGACTCCTCCATCCTAGTGTTCCTAGGATTGGTATTGCCCAACTAATTAGCAAATATTCGTTGAAAAAACTCCATACTGCAATAAATGCGCTGTTGCAAGCAAGCTGGCTTTTCACCATACGGCAAAGATACTCTAGGCTATCCTTTAGGAATTTCAACACGAACAAAGCTCTTTATTCTTCCTTCTCCGTCTATCCCAATCTGTATAGCATCATCTACCGCAGGCGAGCTTTTGGCATTTATACGCTGGTAGGTAATTACTCTGATGCCCTGTAAGATGTTATTTGGTTCAGCAGTGACTTGGCTAACGGATTGCTCATAAGGTAAATGAGATGCTATCTGATACTCACTAGCTTCTCTGCCCAGCATACTCTCAAGAAAAGCCTGAGCTTGTTTTACTGCTTCCCATTCGTTGGACAAGAGGGGGGCAGGCTGATTTTTTTCACTTATAGATAGGGCTCGCAATAAGCGCCCATTTTTACCGTTGATTGTAAGAGATAGCTTTTCATCTGTTCCTTTTGTCAATTGAACGTCCCAATATTCCCGACTTTCTTCTCGGCGAAATGTTCCTTTCACAATCTGATACTGGCTCCATGGCTCATAGCTATTTATCAGATGCTCAATTCTCTCGCGCCATTCTTTCGGCCAAGCCTTCTGAGGATCCTGCTGCTTCAATGGTCTAACTATTGTTCTCTCTCCACTTTTTCCCGTATTGTTAGGAAATGAGAACGCTGGCTTTATCATTTCGGCTTGTGCCCAGCCTGAGGTTGGAATCAGCAAGGCCGCCAGACAAGTGACGTAAAGCATTCCTATCATCTTCCGTCTCGATCCCTTTCGTTTCATACATACTTCCTCCTTCGCTATACCTAGGATGAATTTACTTTATTAGACAGCTTTCAAAATCATTTGTTACAATAAAGTAATAAATTGGATAACCTTTACCCTAATGCTTTTGCGTATGAAATCAAGGAATACCTCATGAGACTGCAAGCTATCCGGACATAAATTCCTTGCTCATTTTTATCTAAATATTTACAATTAAAATACTATTTGACACCTACCAGAAAATACTCTATTGATTTTAAAATGAAGGGGGTAATCGCTATGAAATTACCAACGTGGGCTGAGTCTTATTTGCATAAAATACACCTAAAACAAGAAAAGCCTTCCTACCAATTTCTCCAAAAAATTTGTCGTAATCACCTATCAACAATACCTTTTGAAAATATTAGTAAGCTGATTTACTATCGAGAATATAACCAAAACAACTTCTACATTCCCCCGTTGGATATTGTTACTCTGCACCTCTATACCATGCAATTTGGTGGAACATGCTACGTGCTTAATTCAACGCTGCAGCAGCTTTTATTAGAGCTTGGATTCTCAGCAAAATTACTTCCTGTTGGCCAAACACATATTGCTATTCTGGTTGATCATCCTGAGGAACCAGGCATACCTTTATATGTAGATTGTGCTTCTGCTGCTCCTTTTTTTACACCCGTTGATTTTACACGCAACCCGGACAATTGCAGTGAATACGCTGATATTGCCGTTCGTTTAGTTGCAGATACAAAAAATCCGGGACGCTATCTCTACAACCGGTACGTTAAAAATCAATTAACCGAACAGGACTGGACGTTTGACCCAACTGTCACGAAAAACCTGATCTACTTTAATAATACGGTGGCAAAATCATTTGATCTAGATAGAAAATTTATGTCTCTATTATTCATTCAATTATTCCAGCTAGATCAACATCGGAAGGTAACGATTCACAATAATGAATTTAGTATTGTAGATGAAAGTGGGAATGAAAAGCTTATACTTCTGTCTAATACGGAAGAGATAGAAAAGGTCTTACAGGAGGAATTCAAGCTCCCCAGATTACCTGTAAGAGAAGCTGTCGAGGTTCTTGCTGAATTAGGAATTAACATCTTTGAAAAAAAGATAGAAAAGCAACAAAATAATTTGGTTTAAACATAATTCACCGTGTCGTCATTGTCAAATGGAGGAAAAAATAGTAGGATCATTTTCCACACATATGCTTGTAGAAAAACATTTGAAAAGCTGTGACCAGAGGAGGATTTTATGGCTAAACCACAATTTATTGATTTAAGCGTTACTCTAAGTCCCAACATAAAAGAGCCGTTACCGGCAAAAATTGATTATTCCTCCCATGAGGAAGGTGCCATTCAGGCAGCTCATATCCTAGGTCTTACTCCTGAAGACTTTCCAGAGAAAAAAGCTTGGGCAACGGAGACAGTGACCGCAAATACTCATTCAGGAACACATGTTGACGCCCCTTGGCATTACTGGCCGACTTCAGAAGGTCAACCTTCCAAAACCATTGATGAGCTACCACTAGAATGGTTTTTTGCAGACGGTGTTGTATTTGATTTTAGTAACAAGGAATCCGGTTATGAAATTACGACGAATGACCTGATTCAAAAGCTAAAGGAGATGGATTATCAGCTAAAACCATACGATATTGTGTTAATTCGTTCCGATGCTGATAAAAAAATGATGGATGACAACTATGCTTACATTCATGTTGGCGTATCTGCCGAAGCAACTCGCTGGCTTATTGAGCAAGGAATCAAGGTCATGGGTACTGACGGCTGGGGCTGGGACATCCCTCTTACTATTCAAGCTGCGAATTACAAGCAAAAGCCACGGGAAGGACTTCTCTGGGCAGCTCATTACGTTGGAAGAGATAAAGAATATTGCCAAATCGAAAAGCTTGCTAACCTAGATAAAATCCCGACACCTTATGGCTTCAAAATCAGTTGTTTTCCCATTAAAATCGACAAAGCAAGTGGAGCTTGGACAAGGCCTGTAGCGATTATTGAAACCCCGTAGATACGACAAAAGACCAAAGGATATGAAGGTACTCATTCTAAAAAATTGACTACTCAATCTCAAATAGCCTTAGTCCCATTTGCTGGACTGAGGTTTATTTATTGCCCATGAAAAATCCCCTTTACCGCTTACCGTTGTGCTACTCACACAGGTAATGTAAAGGGGATGCTTTTTTACTTTATCGAGATGCTCTTCTTAGTAAACATTCACGGTGATGTTTACGTTCTTGTTACCGAATTTCACCTTAACAATTGCTTTACCAGCTTTACGCGGAATAATTTTTCCGTTTTTAACTGTCACGATATCCGTATTCGTGCTTGTCCATGTTGCTTTAGAGGTAACATCCTCGTTTGATCCTGCTTTGTAGATAGCAGTAGCTTTTATCTCAAAATCATCATCGTCTTTGAACAAATGTAGCTGCTGTGTCGTAACCAACAATTTATTCATTTGGTCGACTTGTACGCTTACAGTTGCCTTTTTGTTACCAAAGCTTGCTGTTACCGTAGCTGAACCCGCTTCTTTTGGTTTAATTAATCCTTTATCAACAGTAACTACATTACCTTTTACCTGCCAAGTTACTTTATCTGTAACATTTTCCTTGGAAGAATCCGTATAAACAGCCGTCACAGAAACTTTTTTCGAATCATTTCGAAGCAAATCCACTTTTTTCGAGCTTACTTCCAATACTTTCAGCTTTTTGGATACCGTTACAGACGTGGTAACTGATTTACCCATATAGCTGGCTGTAATTACCGCTGTTCCTGCTCCTACAGCTTTTACTCTACCGTTAGTAACCGTTGCTACCGAACTGTTTGACGTACTCCAAGCTGCCTTGGAAGTGACAGAAACAGGTCTTCCTACTGTGTATTGTGCACTTAGAGTAAGTGATTTCGTGTTCCCTGCTTCAAGTGCCAGAGTATTGGCTGAAATCTTCAAAGAAGACAGAACCTTCTCGGCAGGCTTGGTTGCAGGCTTGGTTGCGGCTTCCAAAACGGAAGTAGTCGGCATGCCAAAGGCCATACAAATAGCTAAACCCAATCCAAATATCTTATAAAACCTATTCTTTCTCATTCGTTCACCCATCCTCTAACTATCTTTAACGTAAATGAAATTCATATCTCATATAATTATATCGGTAAAGAAGGGGAACTTGTAAAGACTAAAAACCAATTTTTTGTAATATTAACCATGAATAAAAGCTTTACGCACACGATCCCAAAAGGTTAGACGCTTGTATCGAGCAAATTTGACCTTTTGAGGACCAACACGACAGGTGATTGAATCAACATTTTTCCAAACGCCCTGCTCTCGATCCATGCCAAGCATGATTTCAGGATTCATAATAATCAGCTCTACCTGATGGTGCTTAGGTAAAACTAGTGCGCTGTTTATCGTCCGATAGGATTGATTATTGATGGAAGCAATTTCTGCTAGCTGAATTGCCTCTAGGGAAGGATGCAGCAAGGCACCATCCACCGCTTTATTATAAGCAGTGCTACCTGAAGGCGATGAAATAATAAGACCGTCTCCGCGAAAATGTTCAAATTCTTGCTCATTAATAAAAACGGAGACTACCAAGGAAGAAAGGCTGGCATTGCGAATGACTAGTTCATTTAGTGCCCACTTCTCCAATAGCTGTCCATCCTTGGTACGAATTTGACAGGAAACAGTTGGGTATTCGGCTATTAAAGGGTCTACCTGTTCCAAGGCCTCAGCAAATTCATCCAATTGATCAGGATGCCAGTCCGCATAAAATCCCAAATGGCCCGTATGAATCCCAATATAATGCGGCTCGAATCCATATTGATGAACAGCTTCCAGCATGGTTCCATCACCTCCAATAGACAAAACCATATCCGGTTTTTCTTGACTATTGGCATCTAAAAAACGATAGGAACGCGAAGTGGAAGCAGCCAGCTTTTCACGCAACCTTATATCCACCTGACGTGTATGATCATCATTACGTAAAACCGTTGCGATTTTCATTTCGTTAAAATCCTTTCTCTTTTGCGATAACCTTGATTTCATATTCATCATACTATTGCAAGTAGCTATCAGCAAATGAGTTAACAACTATTTTACAAAAGGTCGAGAATTTCTCTTTTCCTCATTCTCCCGCAAATATCGTCTGCTCTAATCTATTCAACAGTTCTTCAGCCTGTACAATGTATGTCGATTCTATATCCGCATCTTTATTAATGGGTTCTTGAAACTGATTAAACATAGAGGAAACGACCGAAGCGGCTGCATAATCAGTATCATCATCAGCGCCGGTTTGGTAGATATGCTTCAGGACAAATGGTTGTTCAAAGCGTAAAACAGCTTGAGGCTGATCTAACTCACCGCTCACTACCTGTACAGGTAAACGTAAGAACACCATGCCTTTATCATCGAGCTTGCGATCCAAAAAGCCACTTCTATATTCCCAATTGGACAAAGTAAAGCCTTCTTTCCCCAACGTCTCCATAAGATCACCGTATGTCGCTTGTTTCCCTTCAATTTGACTTCCTATTTGTTTCATCGAAGCTACCCCTTTCCTTTCTTCTTATCCGTATAGCCTTCTCCAAATTACTTTGATTTAATTAGCATCCATCATTTACCACCAGTAACTTTTAAAGGAATTCAATGCTCTGTGTCGAAAGGGAAGGACAAGAAGAAATCTATCAATTTACAACATGTACTTACTCGGAAAGGAATTTTATTTTTGTGAAACGAATCTTGCTAACACTATCGCTACTTTCAATTACACTCGGAGGAAGCCAGCTAGAAGCAGCCACTGGCTCAAATGTATCGGCAGCTCCAAAGGTAACGGCTACACAAAAGGTAGTTAGCTATTATGCCGAAAATTATCCAGGTGATTTAGCCGCCTATACCTCCCTGCATCATTACCAGGATAGAATCTCTGACGTCGCCTTCTTTAACTACAATGCTACCAAGGAAGGCTATTTGGTAGGAGACCTGCCTAAAACAGCGTTACAGTTAACGAAAGATACAAAAAAGGGCAGCTTTTTAGTCATTACGAATCATGGGAAAAAATTATTTGATAAGGAAATCGTTCATTCGATCCTGGCCAACAAGGACTATAAAGCGCGTTTTATCCAACAAGTCCTTACCACCGTACAGCAAAATCAATTGTCAGGTGCTAATCTTGATTTTGAAAATGTTCCGGCCGAAGATCGTCAGGCCTATTCCTCGTTCGTTGGAAGCTTAGCAGACCAGCTTCATGCGATTAAAAAGCAATTAATCGTCTCTGTCCCTGCCAAAACAAACGATGACCCTGCTATCTTCTGGGTATATGGCTTTGATTTAAAAGCACTGGGTGCCAAGGCCGACTATCTTCAACTAATGACGTATGATGAGCATGGAACTTGGTCAGAGGAAGGTCCAGTTGCCTCCTACAATTGGGTGGAGGATGTTATACGCTATAGCGTCTCTCAAGTACCAGCCTATAAGCTATTAATGGGTATTCCAAGCTATGGCTACGAGTGGAGTACCGAGAAAAAAAGGGCAATCAGCTTTCGTAATATACCTGCCATCATTAAGGAAAATCAAGCCGTTCCAGCATGGCATGATACATATAAATCGCCCTATCTGCACTATATGAAAAACGGCGTTTGGCATACCCTTTGGTATGAGAATGAATATAGTATCGCCGCTAAACGTAGCTTGGCTCTAAAGTACAAGCTGGCTGGCTTTGCCGTTTGGCGCCTCGGATATGAGAACGACACTTTTTGGACGGCACTTCTTCCTAAGTCATAAATGAAACTGGTTTTTCCATTCCAAAAGCCGTCAGCATTTCAAGTTGCTGACGGCTTTTGAGCTATTCTATACGAATGCCAAGCTGACTTTCGACACTTCCTTACTAGGTACATGCTTCATCTTATCCAGCTTCCATGTCCCTAGCTCCTTAAGCAGGAAATAGACGATCTGCCGCCCATCTGGTCGCTTATACAAGATGTAGCCGTCCCGTTTACCAAGAAAGGTCATAGGCAATAGATAAACTTGCTTTTGAATCGCTTCTTTTTGGGAAAGCAATTCCTGATTCAGCAAGAGTAAGGCATGATCAGGATCATCGCGATATTGGTGAGCAATTTGGTAATATCCGATTTGCTGATAGCCAGCCAATTTTATTTGAAAGTAATCCTCAAATTCCTTTTGTACCTGTTGCTCCTCCACCTTGCGCTTTTCCTCCCACTCGTCGCCTTGATGAGAATATCCAGTCAATTGTACCCCGTTTGGGTGTACTGCAAGCTTAATCGTTTCAATTGCAAAAGGCGGTGAATGATTTCCCTCATAGGTTTTCACCTGAAAAACAGCTTCAAAGGAATGAGGCTGATTGGTTAGACGAGAGACACCTACCACCTTGGCTGAGGATAGATCATAGGCTCGTGGATAACCATAGTAGTGAGTGATTGCTTTGATTACATGGGGATTCATCGTCAAAATAAGAGCTCCTTGTATCGGATCAGAAGGTACAGGAGATGGTAGTTGAGCCCATGCGATCTCTGAAGAGGTAGATACAGTAAACAGAAGCACAGTAAAAGCAACTATCGCCATATGCTGCCATCTATTTGCCCATTGCTTCATCTGCGATCATCTCCTTTTTCTGTTAACCTTCCTCAAACTCCCATGCTTTATGAAAAGGGTGAGCGCCTTCTCCTCATTTTTCCTCGGACGAAACAAGACTGAACCTATTAGGCAAGAAAGGATTCATATGCTCTGTTTCATCTGAACTGACATATTCGGCGATCAGCTTCGCCGTAATCGGCGCTAACAGGATTCCATTCCGGTAGTGTCCGCAGGCTAGCGTTAGCCCACTCCAGTTTGGCACTGGCCCTAAAATAGGATGTCCATCAGCCGTAGCAGGCCGTAATCCTGCCCAAGCCTGTAAAAATGGAGCTTCGGAAATCGCTGGTACAATTGACATTGCCCCCGTTAATACTTTCGAAACACCATAAACAGTGGAAGAGCGGTCAAAGCCGGCTAAATCTTCTGTAGCTCCAACAATAATTCGTCTATCCTGCTTAGGCACTAGATAGCCGTTTTTTCCAAAGACTACATGGGAAAGAGGCAAATGATTCGAATCAACCGCCGCGATTTGTCCCCTTACTGGATAGACAGGTACATTCACTCCCACCTGACGTAAGATATCAGCAGTCCACGCCCCGGCTGCTACAATCACGTGATTAGCTTCCAGCTCCCCTTTCTCTGTTACAACGCCAGTCATTTTCCTTCCAGCATGCTTTAATCTGATTACAGCAGTATTTTGTAATAAACGAACATGTCGGTTTTTGGCCTGTATCACTAGGGCTTCTACTAACAGACGGTTATTGATATCAGCCTCGTGTGGAGAATAGATGGCTTGGCGTACCATTTTCGATAAATGTGGCTCTTGTTTTTGCACTTCTTTTCCAGACAACAATCGGATATCATAACCTTCAGACTTTTGCCACTGGTAGCGCTCCTGCAACCATTCCTCCTCCATGTCGGTCATGGCTACTGTCAGAATACCTGCTGTAGATAGCTGGCAATCAATGCCGGTAGCCTCCTTCAGTTCAAGCACCCAATTCTTATATAGCTGCAATGAACGTATTCCCATGTCAAGAAGCGGCCCCGGCTTCGTAAATTCCTTTAAAGGAGCAAGCATTCCCGCCGCTGCAACGGATGCCTCCCCTCCAAACACTCCCTTTTCGATGAGAGTAACCGTCATGCCTACGTGAGCAAGTTCCGTGGCAATCGCCAAACCAATAATTCCTCCGCCAATCACAATGATGTCTGAACAGCTTTTCATTGTTCTTCACCCTTTCTCGTATCTACTGAGTGGGGAATCGATTGGCTCTCTACACAAAGAAATGAAAAAACCCACTTCTCCGCGCAGGAAAAGTGGGAAAATCACCAACACCAAATCTAACCACTTCCCTTCGCCAGCATGACCTGGATCAGGTAAAAAGGGTCAACAGACACGCTCTGTCCTCTCAGCCCTGCAAGTTAGGACTCCCCCAGTAGATCAATGTGAAATTATTAATCTTCGTCCTTGTAATCATAGCTTTCGGGAATTGGCTCGAATTTTTCCGCCTCTTCAAAAGCCTTCAGTCTCTCTAGCTCCTCCATATGATAAGTAAACTGCTCCTTATTAATAAAGTAGTCCTCACCATTATGGACGGCACGGATACGTCTCTCCGCTATCTTTTCTCGTATAAACCATTCAGGCATATCCAGATAAGCAGCTGTTTCCTTTACAGTTAAATACATGGTTTACTGTCCTTTTAAGCGGGCCTCCAGCTCAGCCTTCTGCTTTTCAAAACCTGGCTTACCAAGAAGTGCGAACATGTTCGCTTTATAAGCCTCTACGCCAGGCTGATCAAATGGGTTCACACCTAGCAGATAACCGCTGATGCCGCATGCTTTTTCAAAGAAATAAAGAAGCTCACCAATATGATACGCTGATAGCTCAGGCAATTCAACTACAAGGTTAGGAACGCCGCCGTCCATGTGCGCTAACATCGTGCCTTCCATTGCCTTTTTGTTAACAAAATCCATGCCTTTTCCACTAAGGAAGTTCAAGCCATCTAAATTAGCGGCATCCTGCATGATTTCAACGTCAGTCGCTGGTTGTGCAACGGAAAGCACCGTTTCAAACAAATTGCGCGAGCCGTCTTGAATAAATTGCCCCATAGAATGAAGGTCAGCAGAGAAATCAGCAGCAGCCGGGAAGATTCCGCGACCATCCTTCCCTTCAGACTCTCCAAACAACTGCTTCCACCATTCATTGAAATAATGGAATTGAGGTTCGTAGCTTACTAGCATCTCAATTTGCTTCCCTTTGCGTAATAAGCAATTGCGGATAGCAGCATATTGATAGCATTCATTTTCTCCAAGAGCTGGATTCATATAGCGCTGACGAGCCGCCTGTGCCCCACTCATCAAGGCATCGATATCTGCACCTGATACAGCGATAGGCAACAATCCTACTGCTGTTAACACAGAGAAGCGTCCACCAACATTATCTGGAATAACGAAGCTCTCATAACCTTCTTCGTTCGCTACTTGCTTCAAAGCCCCGCGCGCTTTATCTGTTGTTGCGTAAATACGTTTACGCGCTTCTTCCTTGCCATACTTTTTCTCCATGAACTCACGGAAAATACGGAAAGCGATAGCTGGCTCTGTAGTGGTTCCGGATTTAGAAATAATGTTGACCGAAACCTCCTTGCCTTCAATAACCTGCATAAGGTGAGTCAAATAGACAGGGCTAATATTATTACCCACGAAATAAATCTCAGGTGCTTTGCGCTGTTCTTTTGTTAAAGAGTTATAGAATGTATGCCCTAGTACATCAATTACTGCCTTAGCTCCAAGATAGGAGCCTCCGATACCAATAACGAGCAATACATCAGAATCAGCCTTGATTTTTTCTGCCGCCGCTTTAATACGTGCGTATTCTTCTTTATCGTATGTATCCGGTAGGTCTACCCAGCCTAGATAATCGCTACCTGCACCTGTACCCTCATGTAATTTTTGATGCGCTAGCCCTACAGCAGCTTCTAAATGCTTCATTTCGTGTTCGGAAACGAATGGCAATGCTTTGTCATAACTAAAACGGATCGCTTTTGTCACGATAATACCCCCTGAATCGTAAGTTGCACAACTAATAATAAACTGATGCTTATTATTGTACGCGATATCTTCTCTATTCTATCACGCAGAATTTAACGGAATCACGTCAATTTCAAAATCAGTCTCTTCTAAATATTATTATAATAATGTTATTCCTTACGTTTTACTGATTTAACATAAATTTTTGTAACCATTTAGCAGTTTATGCGTAAATCCATTGTAAACAAATTTTTTAAGGAGGCTATTATGAAGAAACGTTGGTGGGGTGTTATTGCAGCTGGAGTACTAGTCGCCGGCGCCTATGGTTATTTGAAATTGACCGCTGTCGACGCAACAGGCCTTCCTGTTTCCGTCATTCCT